>JBJTPO010000507.1:0-5132 GCA_046075145.1 Planctomycetota bacterium | reverse complement strand
GCCGCAGCCATCGTGACCGGACCGCTCCACAAGGAGGCCCTGCACGCCGCCGGCTACGACGTGCCGGGCCACACGGAGCTGCTCGCCCGCGGCTGCGGTCTGCCCGACGACGCCGCCTCGATGATGCTCTGGCTCCCGGCTCGGACCGGCGCGACCGGCGGGCTGGGCGTGGTTCATGCCACCCTTCACGAGTCGCTGCGGACCGCCCTCGATCACCTGTCGGCCGACCGGATCGCCGCGGCCGGCCGCCGCCTCCACCACGGACTTTCCGCCCTGCTTGGCCACCCTCCGCGCATCGCCGTGGCCGCGCTCAACCCGCACGGCGGCGAGGGTGGCTTGTTCGGCGACGAGGAGCCGAGGCTCGTGGCCCCGGCCGTGGCCCGGCTCGTGGCCGCCGGAGTCGCCGCGACCGGCCCGCTCCCCGCCGACACGCTGTTTGTTCGGGCCGCGGCCGGGGAGTTCGACGGCGTGGTCGCCCTCTACCACGATCAGGGGCACATCCCGATCAAGCTGCTGGGCATGCACCGCGCCGTCAACGTCACGCTCGGCCTGCCGCTCGTGCGAACGAGCGTGGCGCACGGCACGGCGTTCGACATCGTGGGCCGAGGGAAGGCAGACGCCGCCGGCCTGCTGGCGGCCATCGACGCCGCCATCCGGCTCGCGTCAGCCCCACGCTTCAGGGCCGCATCGCCTGCAGCGTTTTGACCAGGGTTCCGGTCATGTCGATCAATTCCTCCGTCGCCGGCTGGTAATAGAAGGCGGTCGCATCGACGGGGGCATCGACCTCGATCTCGAGAAACTCGATCGCCATGATCACCTCGGGCGGCCCCGCCGCCACCGGCCGCTCACCAGGAATCGCCAGATACTCGAGCCGGCGGGGCAACAGATCGCTCCGGCCCACCGCCAGGCGGACCATCCAGGGCACGCCGTCGGGAAGGTCTTCCGGCTGAACGCCGCCCGGTCGCTTGGCGGCGTCGGCGAGCTGCGGCAGCATCGACACGAGCGTCTCCGGTGGCCAGCGGCCTTCGACGATCCACACCGGCAGGCCGTCGATCTCGCCGGGAACGGCCCCGGCGAAGCGGAACCACTGCCGGTTCCACCACAGCGTCCGCTGGAGGCCGCCGAGGTACGGGGCGGTGTCATTCGGGTCGGCGAGCCCCAGTTCGGTGAGCCGGCCCCGCACCCTCTGGATGTCGATCCGATACAGCAGCGAAGGGTCGGGCCCGTTGCGCTGGTGCAGCCAACAGAACAGGCCGTCGCTCACCTCGGTCACCTCGAACGACTCCGGCTCGATCCCGAAGGCCCGCGACTCGCAGGTGAGCGTGGCCTCGAAGCGAAACCGCTGCTCCTCCCCCTGCCCCGCCTGGAGATAGCGGCCCGCGCCGACGAGCACACGATCGCCGATCCGGACCCGCTGCCGCAGCCTGATCGACACCGACTCGGCCCGGCTGATTGTCGCCAGGCTACTGGCCACGATCCGTTCGGCCTGGGCCGCCGCGTCGGCACCGGCCCCGGCCGGAATCGCCTCGGCGACACCGGCTGCCTTGGCCGCGGTGGCCACGTTCTTTGCCGCCGCCCGCGCCGCCTGGCTGTAGACGCTCGCCGGCGGCCGCCCGTCCTCGCCGCGGCCGGGCCCCGGCAGCACGCAGAACGCTCCGGCCACCAGCACGCACCATGCCCGGAGAGCTGGCAAACTGGGCGGGCGTGAAAGGGTGCGGATCATCGTGATCAGGCTGACTCTTCCGATTTTGCCAAAGGAACCGGCCCCGGAAGGCCGATGGAACTGCGGTGAGGACCACCGCCTCCCATCCGGCCCCCCGGCACGACGCCGCGAGTGTACGGATCGGGGGGCTTCCGGCCCATGCCGGATCTACGCCCTGGAGGCTCGAGCCGATGACCGTCCGACGCTTGCCCGGCTTCGTTGGGATGTCCCTGGCGGCCGCCCTGAAGGGCTGCCATATCCCGGCCAACTCGCCGTTCACGGGTCTGGCCCAGCTCCGCCCGACCGCCACCCCGCACACCAACGTCCTGCCGCCGGCGGCCATGCTGCAGCACCCCGGGCCGGGCGTGGAAGGCCCTGGCCCCGGCATCATCCATCCCGCCTCTTATGAGGCGTCGCTGGCAGCGGCCGGCGCGGCGATCGCCGACGGCGGCGGCATGCTTGGCGCCATGGCACCGACGTCGCAGATCGGTTTCGTCGGCCCCGACGGGATGCTGGTTCGCTGGGACGCCTCGCTGGCCGGCGGCTTCGACTCCGAGCCGCTCGTGACCCCGGGCCGCTACGACTTTCCCCAGGGCGCGATCTATCGCCTCAAGCTCACCGACATCCCGGGCCGCGAGGGCATCGAGCTCTATCCGTCGCTCGAAGTGGCACCGGTGACGCCGCGGACGGCGGCCTACCTGGCCCACAACGCGGTGCCTTTCCAGCTCACCGAAGAGGATCTCGACCAAGTGACGACGGGCAACTTCGTCACCAAGGTGGTTTACCTTCCTGATGCCGAATACCAGGAACTGGCCGTCGCGGGCGTGGAGACGCTCGTGAGCACGCGGCTCGATCCGGGCGTAGACCCGGTGGTCGAGGCCGATCGGCGAGGTTCGATCCTGGCGATCATCCGGATCGGTAACAAGGACCTGCAGTCGCCCGGGTCGTCAGGCTTGGCCGGCATGGCCGGTGGGCCGGTGCCGATGGCGGCCGGCGGCATCGGCGGCCCCGGCGCGGGGGGCGCCTGTGGCGTCGCAGGCCCGCTCGGCATGCCTGCCGGCGGTGACCCGTCGCAGCTGCCCCCCGCCTTCGTCGCCGGCATGACGGCACCTGAATACGGCATGCCGCACGTCGGCACCCCGATCGGCCTGCCTGGCCCGGCCCACATCCCGCTCGGCGTGCCCGCCGGCCTCCAACGGCACAGCATCACCAACCACACGAAGGTACACCTGCCGCCGCCGTCGAAGTCGCTCGGGCTGCACGTGCAGCAGGCTCCCGGCCTGAGCTACCCGAAGCCGGCCCGCCATGCCTACCTCTCCGAGCGGACGGATGTGCCCCACATCCACCTGAAGCAGCCGCCGGAGGCCCGCACGCGGTTCGTCGACAACGGCGGCCCCGATCCCGACGCCCTCGGCCCCGGGCGAATCGTGCCCGGCTCGATGAGCGAGCTGCCCTGTCCGCCCGAGCCGATGGAGTGACCGTTCGCCGTCGCTCGCCCCGCCCCTTCGCCGATCCCGTCCGACACGTAGACCAGTCCGAGAACCCCATGGCCGCCACCGCCCACCGCAGCGTGCATCGGCGGCCCAGCACCAGGAGCCGAACCCACCGCATCATCGACATCGTGCACCTTTTCCGGACAGGGACCGCGCTGCAGTTTGCCCGAGGGCTGCTGGCGAGCGCCGTCCTCGTCGGGACAGCCCGGGGAGAAATGCTCCCCCGGGCCGTCACGACGGGAACGGCGGTACATCTCGCCGCCCAGATGGCACCGGGAGCGATTGGCGCCCCCGGGCAGCTCCAGCCCGGTCCCCGTCCGGAATCGACTCTGCCCCTGCACGTGCAGCCGTTGGAGATCCGCGGCCCCGCAGGCACGTTGATCGCGATCGAGACGGCCGAGGGCTGGTCGCCGATGAAGCCGGGCCCCTTGCGGATCGGCCTGGTGGTGGGCCAGCCTTACCGGCTGCGGATCGGCGGCATCGAATCTCGCGAGGGCGACGAACTCTTCCCCTCGCTCCGGATCCTGGCCCGGATGGCCACGCCGGCGGGCATGGACTGGCGATTTCCGGTCGAGGTGGTGATCGACGAGGACGATCTCGATGCCGCCCTCGCCGGCTCGCTCGTGCGGCGGGTGGTCTACGTGGCCTGCGAACCGGAGGAGCCTGACCTCGTGCCCAATGGCTGGTTCGACGTCAAACCTGGCGACGACGCCTTCGAGGTTGCCCGGACGCTCGGCGACCCGGTGGCCGAACTCGTGATCGGCAACCGCCTCCCCGCGCCGGGGAGCGTGCCATGAGCGGCGTCCGCTGGCTGCGAGTGCTCGCGATCGCGACGGCCGCGTTGGTGCTGGCGTCCTGCCGGTCACTCACGGCGCCGCTGGCCACCTCCGCGACGGCCGTCACCATCCTGCCCGATGATGTGAGCTCGACCGCGACAGATGACTCGCTCACCGCCGCCTTCGCCGGCGACATCGACGCCCCCGCGACCCTGCCCGCGGTGCCCGACGCGACCTCCGTCCCGGCCACGTCGCGCTCAGCGGCTTCACTGCCCACCGCCATCCGCCGCCATGAGGGAGTCGTGCCGGTGGGCCTCGAAGCCCCCTGCCCTCCCCTGCCCCGCCTCGCCTGCCGTGACGGTTCATGCGGCCAGTCGGTGGGCCTGAACCCGCGGTTCGCTCCCAGCTGCCGCGACGGTTCGTGCCGTGCGGGGAGCCCGTGCCGGGATGGCGGCTGCCAGCAGCAGGTCGTCTGCCTGCCCTTCGAGCCGGCGATCCCTGTCATCCGCCCCTGCCTCGTGTGCGATGGCGGCGACCACGGGGCGCTCGCGAAGGCCGTCGGCCCCGCCGGCCTCGCCAACCTCACCGCCGGCGACACGGTGGCCCGGTTCCGCCCCGCCGACGACGGGCCCGAGGCCGACCGCGTGCAGGTGGTCGAATCGAACTGCGCCTGCGTCTACGCGCCGCGATTCGCCGCGGTGCGGGAGGTGGTGCGGCCGCTCGAAGACGCCGCGCCCCTCGGCCCGGGCGGCCTCGTCGCCGACGAGGTCGTGGAGCTCGAGATCGAGCGGCAGCCGGTCTGGGGCAGCGTCCAGAACCTCGCCCCCGAGGCGGCCCGCAAGGCGCTGCCCGGCGTCGCGGTGCAGGAACGGCTCGGGCCGCTGGCCGTCGATCAGGGCGAGGAGCCGGGCGAAGAAGACGGCGTGGAGGGACCGGTCGCCCGGATGGCGATCGACCAGCCCGAGCAGGCCCGCCGGCGGCAACTGCCCTTCGAGGAGGTGGGCTTCGACGTGCCCGTCGCCTGGACCTGCATCAAGGCGGCCAACGTGCTCGTGAACGACCAGGCGGCCGAGGTGGTGGCGGCCGACCGCGGCGTCGCCACGCTCCGGTTCGAGGAGCCGGGCCGCGCCGAGCTCACGCTCTGCAAGCGGGCCGGCACCG
>JBJTPO010000506.1:0-2092 GCA_046075145.1 Planctomycetota bacterium | reverse complement strand
CCGAGCGTGATCGGGTCGAATGAGCCGGTGTAGACGGCCGTGCGGCCGCGGTCAGGGGCGGGCTTCACGCCTGGGTTTCCGTCGCGGGAGGATGGTCCGGAAGCGGGGCTGAGCTTGCGGCCGGGCCGCGTCACGCTGCGGCTGGCTCCCCGCCGGGCGGCGATTATGGTATGGACTAGGCTCGTTTTCCAGCCAGGACTTCCGTGGGGACCCCAACGCCCGTGTCGAAGGCACTCGCGTTCACAGGCCTGATCTTCTCGGGACTGATCGTCATCCTGTTCGTCGCCGACCTGGCGGCGGCGTTTCCCTTTCGGCGGACGAGCATCCTGCTCGACGTGGCCTTCATCCTCAGTGGCCTGATCACGGCCTACCTGAGCTGGACGATCCTCGACCAGTCGGGCGGCCGGCGCGGCCCCGGGGCCACCCCGCTGCGCTGACTCAGGCCGCCCGCAAGATCGAGTGATCGCGGGCCGCCTGCTCGCCACCCGACAAACGTGTCGCCAGCCCGTCGACCGAGACGGCGACCGCTCGGCCGAGGTCGACCTGCCGCCGTGCCCAGGCGAGCTGCCGCTCGAGCCGCGACGCGAGGAACACCGTACCGCCGTTGCCCTTGGCGAGCGCCTCCGTGCGGAGCACATGCAGGCCGGCCGGCCGCGGCCGGCCGCCGAGCCCGAGCCACGCCAGCGGCGAGTGGGGCAGGCCCGCCGAGGTCTCCACCTCCCACAGACCCCAGGCGGCGTTTCGGCACCGCCAGCCCGACGGGGCCGGCCGCCGCGAGCCCCGCGAGATCTCGGCAAGCTTGTCGACCAGCGCGACCCTGATCCCCTCCTCGACGAGCAGGCCGCGGTGCTCCGCAGTCACGGTGCCGATCACGGCCACCGCGGCGAGCCCGGGCAGCACGTCACGGCCCCGGGCCAGCACGCCGCGGAGCCGGCTCCGCGATTCGAGTGCGGCAGGCGGCAGTTCGAGCGCGGCGGCGCATCCGTCGTGGCAGTCGGCGAGCGCGGCGGCGACGACCAGGCGGTCGATCGGGGCCAGCCAGGTGACGGGCAGGCCGGGCCCGCGCAGCAATCCGCTCGGCTCACTGCGGGTCGTTCGTGGCACCGTGCCGCAGATCACGAGCGTGGCCCGAGCGTCCGATCCGTGCATTCCGAGTTCCCTCCCCTGAAGACCGGCGCCCCACAACGCCGCGCTTTCCGGGTATCGTCACTCGCACGTTCGCCGCTCAAGAGCTCCGGCCGGTCCCCTTCCCCGCCGAAGGCGACCCTGACGGTTGCAACGGCTGCGCGGCTCCCTGCCGGGAGCCACCCGCGGCGGCCGGTCCAGAAACCGGCCGTGACACCGCGCCTGCGATGGCCTCGACGAGCGCGGCAGCCGTCGCCGCCTCGGCCTCGGCGACGGGCTCGAGTCCGAACCGTCGCAGCGTGGCCGACGTGACGGGGCTGATGCTCGCGATCCTCCAACTCCGCAGCCGCTCGCCGAACAGCCGCACCGCCGCCTCGACGATCGCGCCGCTCGTGACGGTGATCCAGGCGCCGGGCCCCGGCAACTCGCCTGCAAGCGCAGGCTCGAGCGACCGAACCGGCTCGCTCGCGTAGGCGGCAACCTCGTCCACCTCGTGGCCGCGGGCCTCGAGCTCCCGGCGCAAGAGATCACGGCCGGCGGCGGCCCGCACGAGCAGAAACCTACCGCCGCGTGGCTGCCCGGCAAAGGCGGCGACCAGCCCCTCTGAGCGGAAGTCGTCCGGCACGAGATCACAGACATAGCCGACCGCCTCGAGGCTCGCGCGGGTCGCCGGACCGATGGCCGCCAGCCGGGCCGTTCCCAGCGCGCGACCGTCCCGGCCAGACAGCCTGAGGCGGTCGAGGAATCCACGCACGCCGTTGGCGCTGGCGAACACGAGCCAGTCGTAGGTGTCGAGCCGCTCGAGCGCGGCGTCGAGTGGCTCCCAGCTCGCGGGTGGCCCGATCCCGATCACGGGCGCCGCGATCGGCCGGCCCCCCGCGGCCCGCACCCGGGCGAACAACTCGGCCTGTTGCCCAGCCGGCCGGGTGACGATCACCTCGCAGCCGGCGAGCGGCCCGCCCGCGGC
>JBJTPO010000505.1:0-10187 GCA_046075145.1 Planctomycetota bacterium | reverse complement strand
GGGCCGGTCGGCGGGCCGCTCGCCGAGCTGCAGCTGCCGGCGTCGTCGGTGCTCGCCTCGGACGTGGTCGCGGAGGCCTGCCGGCACGGCGGCCGGCTGGCCCGCGGGGGTGAGTTCACGCTCCGGGCATTTCTCGCCGGGCGGCTCGATCTCGTGCAGGCCGAGGCGGTGCTCGCCGTCGTCGATGCCGTGTCGCCTGCGGAGCTCACCACCGCCCTCGATCGGATGGCCGCCGGCAGCGGTGGCGGGCTGGCCCGAGCCCGTGACCAGTTGCTCGATCTCGTGGCCGACATCGAGGCGGGCATCGACTTCGCCGACGAGGCCGCGCCCGATGGTGTTCCGGCCGGGCCTGACTGGCGCGACGTCGCAGCCCGGATCGCAGCCTGCGACGCCGCGATCGCGGCGGTGGGCGAGCGACTCACCGGCCGCGACGCCGGCTCGGCGGCCCTGCCGCGGGTGGTGCTCGTGGGACCGCCGAACATCGGCAAGAGCAGCCTGTTCAATGCCCTCGTGGGCCGCGAGGCCGCGCTCGTGGCCGACGAGCGGGGTACGACCCGTGATTGGCTGGAGGCTCCGTTTGGCGATGACGCCGGCCCGCGGTGCGTGCT
Organism: Planctomycetota bacterium; assembly: GCA_046075145.1. Classification (GTDB taxonomy): domain Bacteria; phylum Planctomycetota; class Planctomycetia; order Pirellulales; family UBA1268; genus QWPN01. The sequence continues at coordinate 9,579 of JBJTPO010000505.1, read as the reverse complement.
CGTCGATCTGCCGGGGCTGCAGGCTGATGCCGCGGCCGCGGCAGGCGCGCCCGGCATGGTCGACTCGATCGACGCCGAAGCCGAGGCCCGCGGCCGCAGCGAGGCGGCCCGGGCGAACGTCGTCGTCGTCTGCCGCGATGCCGGAAGCGTCCAGGATGCGGCTGGCTCAGCCGGCGCGTTCAGTGAGACCGGAGCCCCAGCCCGGATCCAGGTGGCAACGCGATGCGACCTCGCCCCGTCAAGCCGCGGCCTGTCCACGAGCAGCATCACGGGCCGCGGCATCGCGGAGTTGCGGGCGGCGATCCTCGAGTCCGTGGCGGCCGTCGCCCCGCGGTCGTCACCCGCCACGACGCGGCTGGCGGTGGCCTGCGAAGCCGCCCGCCAGTCGCTCGCCGCCGCGGCTGCGGTGGTGGCGCAGGCCGCGACCGGTGGCTTCGTGGATGAGTCGCTCCTGGCAGCCGACCTCCGGCGGGCCGTGGCGGCGCTCGCCGATGTGACCGGGGCCGCGATCGACTCCGACCTGCTTGACCGGATCTTCTCGAGGCACTGCATCGGCAAGTGACGGTCGCTTGGCTCCCAGGCGGGCAGCGACCATACTGCCGTCTGAGGGCTTGCCCTTCGGGCTGCGGCGAGACACCCCGGCTGGCCGGTTTCCGCACTGGCGCTCACGATGAAAACCTCTGGCTGCGCCTCGCCTGCCTCCGACGAACTCGCCGGCGAGGTGCTCGCCTCGCGATACCGGGTGCTCAAACGGATCGGTGAGGGGGGCATGGGGGTCGTCCATCGCGCCTGGGACCACGTCGCGGAAGGCTACGTGGTTGTCAAGTCGCCCCACCGCGCGATGCTGGCCGATGAGCGGTCCGTCGCCAGATTCGAGCGGGAGATGGAGGCGATGCGCCGGACGCGGCACGGCTCGGTCGTGCCCGTGATCGACTTCGGTAGCGTGCGTGGGTTCCCCTACGCGGTGATGCCCTATTTGGCCGGGGGCAGTCTCGCGCGGCGGCGGCCCGTTCGTGGTGGCCGGCCCGCGGCGGCGGCGTCGGCGACGCTGCGGCACTGGCTCGAACAGATCGCCGCCGCGCTCGATCAAGTGCATGCCGCAGGCTTCGTGCACCGTGACGTGAAGCCCGACAACATCCTCTTCGACGGGCGGGGCGAGCCGCACCTCGGCGATTTCGGGATCGCCACGTTCGTGCGTCGGGCCGATCTCGCAGGCGGCGTGCCGGGCTTTGGTGCGGTCGGGCAGGGGCTGACGGCAGCCGGCCACGCGATCGGCACGCCCGAGTACATGGCGCCGGAACTGATCGCCGGCCACGCCGTGGACGGCCGTGCCGATCAGTATGCGCTGGCCGTGGTGGTGTACGAGTGGCTCGCCGGGCAGCCGCCCTTCCGGGGAGCGACGGCCGCGGAGACGCTCGGAGCCCACGTGGCGGCGGCGCCTCCGCGGCTGGCGGCCGCGCGGCCTGAACTGCCCGAGTCCCTCACGGCCGCGGTCGAGCGGGGGCTGGCGAAGCAGTCGGGCGACCGGTTCCCCTCCTGCCGGGAGTTCGCCGAGTTCGCGCTGCTTCACGTGCCGCTGGAGTCGCCGCCTGCGCCCCGGCTCATCTGTCCGTCGTGCGGCGTGATGATGACGCCGGCGGAGACCCAGGCCGGAGTGAACGGCCGCTGCCCCGGCTGTCGCGAGGTGCTGTTCGTGACGGAAGACCTGCAGGCCGTGGTGTCACCGGCCGACCGGCTGCTGGCGGCCTCGTCTGCGGGGGGCGCGTCATGACCATCGGGCAACGTCGCGTGGGAGCCAGGCTTGCTTGGCCGATCATCGCACTGGCTGTCGTAGCGCTGCTCGTGCTCGCGCGGCGGGACCGCGCGGTGCGGCGCTTCGTGCCCTTGTCGATCGAGCGGCGGACCATCCGGCTGGGCGACGCGGCAGTGTCCGGCCTCGAGCTTCCGCCGCCGCCGGCTGAAATGCGTCAGGCGGCTGCGGACCTGGAGCGGGCGGCCCAGGCGGCCGACGAGGCCCGGGCCGGTCTCGAGCAGACCAAGGCGGAGCTGGAACGGACCAAGGACACGCTCGAGCGACAGCGGGAGGAGTTCGAGGGGCTGCGCGCCGATGCCGACACCAATGCGGCCGACAGCAGGCGGCAACTCGACGACGCCCGGAAGAAACTCGAGGCCAAGCGGCAGGAGTTGGAGAAGGCCTCGCGCGAGGCCGAGGAGCGTGTCGCGAAGGCGCGGCGGGATCTCGAGGGGCTCGAAGGGGCGAGGTTGGGGGCGGCTGCCCAGGCCGGAATCGCCCAGGGCCTGGGCCGGGGTCGGGCCCTCGATATGAAGGTGGCGCCCGACCCGCGCCGCGTGAGGAATCCGGCCCTGCCGCCCTTCGTTCCCAACGAGGCGGCGGTCGCCGCCGCCGCTGCGGCGGGTCGGCGGGGTGCCGCGGCCCAGCCGGCGGCTGGCGGTGGGCCCAACGAGCCGCGGGCGGCCACGCTCCAGGGTGACATCCTGCGCGGGCAGGCCGAGCGGATCCGTGCCGACGGTGAGTACGCCCTGGACACGTCCACGGCGGCGATCAATGCCGAGACGACGCGGGCGATGGCGCTCGACAACCGGATCAGGACGGTGGAGACCTTCTTCGAGGCCCGGCGGATCAATCGGATCAATCGGGCCTTCGAGGCCGGCCCGGCGATCACGCTCGAACAGGCCGTGCGGCTGGCCGCACTCAAGCTGCCGCCCCGGCCCTCGTCGCTCGAACTGGACCGGGCGACGGGCGACATCGGCTGGCCGCGGCTGCTCACCGACCCGAACTATGCCGATCTCACCTCGCGGATTCAGCGACACTTCCACCACCGGGTGGCGGTGGGAGGCAGCGTCGACTTCACGACCGCGGAGGACTGCATGACCGCCTTCGACGAGTTGGCGGGCCGCCTGCGCGACAACGCGGGCCGACATCCGGCGGGGCAGCACGGCGGCGCCCGCACGTTTCTCGACGGCCTGCGGCGGGAGTACGACCTGCCGCTCGACGACTGACCACCGGGTCAGCGGCTGCGGCCGAGTTCCTCCCGCTCGAGCAGCAGTTTGAGTGCGACCACGCCCAAAACCCATATCGCGGCGAGCATCCAGCCCGGCGTGTCGGCGCCGCTCCGCCAGCCGTCCCGAGGAAACCACGCTTCGGCCAGGTCCTCCACTCGGGCGTGGATCGGCTCCGCTTGGGCGTTCGGCTCGGCCGGCTTGCCGCTCGGGGGAAGTTCGAGCGAGGGACGGGCGTCGGCTTCGGGCACGAGCAGCCCCTCGAACGCCCAGCGGGAGGGCATGGCGTCGGCGAGTACCGTGGCCGGGTCGGGGAGGTCGACCAGCGGCATGAGGATGCCGCCGAGGATCACCATCGGCAGGATCACCAGCGGCAGCACCCCGGCGGCCGCCTCGGCGGAGCGGACCAGCGCCGAGACACACAGCCCGATCACCGCCGCCACGTTGGCCGCCAGGAACATGGTCAGCCAGGTCCCCCCGGGATCCGCCTCGAGGCCGCAACCGCGGCCCACGATGGCCAGCAGGATGCCGCACTGGATGCCGCACAGGCCGGCGAGCACCACGAGCTTCGAGGCGAGGTAGGCGGTGAGGCTCAGGCCCACCATCCGTTCTCGCCGCAGGATCGCCCGCTCCGCGACGATCTCCCGAGCCGCGTTCGAGCAGCCGAACCAGATCGCGGCCAGCGCCAGCAGAAACGTGGTCGTGGCGACGGCCTGGGCCGAATCGGCCCACGTCGCATGGTCGGCCGCGGCCGAAGCGCGGCCGCCGAACACGCCGGCCACCAGCAGGCCGATCACGGGCGCCTGGAGCAGGAGCACGGCCGTCGTCCAGCGGTCGGCCGCCTTGATCGCGAGCGACCGCCGCACGAGCGTCCACCACTGGGAGGCGGCGTCGAGGAGCGACAGGCCGCGGCGCGGGAACGGCGAGACCCTGGAGCCGGCTGGCGACTGCCGCCGCTCGATCCAGTCGCGGTGGGCGGCCGAGTGGCCGTAGGCGCGTCGCCACTCGGCCACCGGCCGCGTGGCCAGCCCGCGGAGCACGGCCTCGGCGTCGTAGCTCCGCCCCTGGGGCTCGAAGAACCGCGCGGCCTCCGGGTGGGCCGGGCCGTACCAGGCGAGTGTGCCGACCTCGGCGGTCGAGGCGTCGCGGGCGATCACGGCCAGGGCATCCATCTGGCGCAGGGCGTCAAGGCCGGGCTGATGGATCGTCAGCGCGACCGTCTTGCCCCCGTCGGCCAGCGTCCGCAGCAGGGTCACGACCGCGAGCGCGTCGGTGCTCGAGAGGCCGGAGGTGGGCTCATCGAGGACGAGCATCGGCGGATCCGTGACGAGCTCCATCGCCACATTGACCCGCTTCCGCTGGCCGCCGCTCACGCCGCGGCGTTCCGGCGAGCCGATCCGGACGTGTTCCGCGCCGGCTAGTCCGAGCTGGTCGATGACCGCGGCCAGCCGGCGGCGAATCTCGGCATCGGCGTAATCGCGGGGCAGCCGCAGGCGGGCGGCGAACCAGAGGGCCTGCGAGACGGTGAGCTCCGCGTGCATGATGTCGTCCTGGGGGACGTAGCCGATCTGGCCGCGGAACTGGTCGAAGTTGGCATAGAGATCGGCGCCGGCCACGAGGACCTGGCCCTCGTCCGGCCGCTGGCCGCCCACGAGCGCGGCCAGGAGCGTCGACTTGCCGGCCCCGCTCGGCCCCATGATGGCCACGAGTTCCCCGGGCCGCACCACGAGCGACACACCCTCGATCAGCCGCCGGCCGCCGGCGTCGACCGCCACGTCGCGGGCCTCGAGCGACGCATGGCCCGGCAGATCCCTCTCGACGAGACTCGCGTGATCGGCGGCCAGCCGCAGGCGGGAACTGCCCAGGCCGATCACGTCGCCGGCGGTCACATGCACGGGCCCGTCAATTCGCCGCCCGCGGACGAACGTGCCGTTGCTGCTGCCGAGGTCGCGAATCCGCCAGCGGCTGCCGTCCGGCTCGAGGACGGCGTGGCGGCTCGACACCATCGGCCGATCGATCACGAGATCGCAGGCGGGCGAGCGGCCGATCACGAGCTGGCGGCGGTCGGCCGGCAGCGGAATCACGGCCTCGTCGCCGGACGCGGTCGGCGGCACGGGCCAGGGGAGGGGCACGGTGGTTCCCAGGGTCACCCGATCGTCGGTCGAGACGGCCGTCGGGCTGGTGGTCCGCCTGCCGTTGACGAACGTTCCGTTGGTGCTGGCGAGATCCTCGAGCAGCCAGCGGCCGGCCTCGAACGTCAGCCGGCAGTGCCGGGCCGACACGTAGGGGCTCGCGACCTGGATGTCGCAGCCGGCGCCCGTGCCGATGATCCAGGTCGAGGGGTGAGGCGGCGGCATGGCGGAGTCTGGGCAGATTCAGGCCGGCGGCGAGCCGGGCTCGGATGAGCATGGTAGAACGCCATGTGAGGCCGCGCAAACCGGCCCTTGGTTTTCCCGGTGAGGACGGCGGATGAATCCGGAACATCACTGCGCGGAGGAAGGCGGCACGGTGCTGGAGCCCGTCGACCAGCTCCGGGCGGCCTGGGCGGCGACGGGCGAGGAACCGCAGGGAACCCGCGCGGAGCCGCGGCCGACCGGCCGAGTCATCCCGCCAGTGCCAGTCTCGCCCCCGGCCGGCGAGGCCCCCTTTCGGCCCCTGATCAGGCCGCTCGTGCCGCGGCTGACGGTGCTCGACGACGGCGAACTTTCAGGCGGCGAGACGATCCGGCTCCGCGAGGCGGTCACGGTGATCGGTCGCACCGAAGGGCAGATCCGCCTGCCGCATGATCCGCTCGTGTCGGGACGCCACGCGGAGATCGTTCGCGAGGGAGCCATGCGGCCGCACCGCTGGCTGCTGCGGGATCTCGGCAGCTCCAACGGCACGTTCGTCCGCTGTGCGCGCACGCTCCTCCGGCCCGAGTCGCTCGTGATGCTCGGAGGCCGGCGGTTTCGGTTCCAGCCGGCGGAGGCGGGGCCGAGCGGCGAGTCGGCGGCCCTCGGTACCATGGCGGTCGATGTCGCGGCCATGCGCACGGCCGGCTGGCCCACGCTCATCGAAACGGGCCGGCCTGCGGGCGGGCTGGAACTCCCGTTGGCGGGCCACGATCTCACGATCGGCCGGCCCGGCCATGGCAACACCGTCGAGATCGACGACCCGCGGCTGGCCGAGCGGCATGCCCGCGTCATCCGGGAATCGTCCGGCCGCTGGGTGCTCGAGGCCCTGCCATCGCTCGACGGGGTGTGGGCGCAGGTGGCGGCGGTGCAGCTCGCCGCCGAGTGCCGGTTTCAGATCGGCGAACAGCGGTTTCTGTTCGTCGTCGATTGAGCGGCGGCGCGTCAGCGGCGGCCGCGGGCTCGGGGCCCTTGTCCCTTGGGTTCCGGCGGCGCCTCCTGGAACTTCTCGGCCTGCCCCGTGAGCTCGTAGAGGAACCGGCTCGGACGGCAGGGCTTGCTCCGGCCCCACTTGGTGCGCGTGAGGCAGAGGGAGAGGACGAGCCGCTTGCGGGCCCGGGTCACGCCCACGTAGCAGAGCCGCCGCTCCTCGTCGATCGCCTGCAGGCCGTCGCTGAGCGAGCGGTGGTGCGGGAGGATGCCCTCCTCCAGGCCCACCATCCAGACGCAGTCGAACTCCAGCCCCTTCGCCGCGTGGAGCGTCATCAGCCGAACCACGTCACCCTTGGGCTTGTCGTCCTTGAAGCGGTCCTCCTGCTCCTCCACCTGGAGCACGAAGTCGTCGAGGAAGCCGCGGATCACGGCCGCGAGTTCGAGCGAGCCGTCTCGGGCCCGCTCGTGCTCATCGAGTGCCGCGGCCACCTCCTCGCAGCAGGCCCAGCGGGTCTCGGCCTCGGCCGGGTCGTCGGCGTATTCCTTGTCGAGATACGGCCGGTAGCCCACCTCGTCGAGCAGCCGTCGCAGCACGGCCGCCCCTCGGGATCGGCCCGGCTCCGCGGGCGCCGGTGATTGCCGCAGGGCCACCAGCCGTTCGAGCGTGGCCAGGCCTCCCGCCGCCGCACTCGAGAACTTGCCCCGCTCCCGCATCGAAAGCAGCTCCCGCCACACGCTCGTGCCGGCCTCGGCGGCCCCCGCCCGCGCGGCCTGCACGGTCGGCGCCGAGATCCCGCGCGGGGGCACGTTCGCGATCCGGGCCAGCGCCAGGTCGTCGTCGGGATCGACCAGGAGCCGCAGGAAGGCCATCACGTCCTTGACCTCGCGGCGGTCGAAGAACGACCGGCTGCCGACGAGTTCGTAGGCAATCTGCCGCCGCCGTAGTTCCTGTTCGAAGCTCCGCGTCTGCTCGCCCGTGCGGACGAGGATCACGGCGTCGCCGGGCCCGCAGCGCCGCTCGCGAAGCAGGCTCTCCAGATCGCCCACGACGCGCCGGGCCTCGTCGGTCTCGTCCTGAGCCTGCATCACCGCCGGCGGCATGCCCGAGGGGGAGTTGGCGACGAGGGTCTTGCCGTGCCGCCGCGCGTTGCGTTCGATCAGCAGGTTGGCAGCCTGGATGATTTCGGGCGTCGAGCGGTAGTTCTCCTCGAGCTTGACCACCTTCGCGCCGGGCCAGCGGCGGGCAAAGTCGAGGATGTGTGAGATTTCCGCGCCGCGCCAGGCGTAGATCGACTGGTCGTCGTCGCCGACCACGCAGATGCTCTTGTGGTCGCGGGCGAGCGCGGTCAGGATCCGCTCCTGGATGCCGCTCGTGTCCTGATACTCGTCGACGAGCAGGTGGTCGAAGCGGCTTGCCTCGACATGGCGGATCTCCTCGTCGGTGGCGAAGAGTTCGTCCACCAGCAGCAGCAGGTCGTCGAAGTCAACCGCGCCGGCGGTCTTGAGCGCTTCCTGGTAGCGGCGGTAGCAGGCGGCCGCGAGCGTCCAGGTGTCGTCGGCGTCGCCCGAGACGGTGTCGAGGGCTCCCCCCGGCCGCACGGCCCGGCTCTTCCACCGGCTCACGCGATCGACCAAGTCGCCGGGGGAGAGGATCGTGTCGGGCACCTTGATCGCCTTGAGCGCGGCGCGGGCCGTGGCCTCCTGTTCACCGCGGTCGATGATCGCGAAGCGCTCCGGATACCCGAGCCGAGCGGCATGCCGGCGGAGGATCCGCACGCAGAGCGAGTGAATGGTCGAGATCTGGGGTCGCTCGTCCCACTCGCCCTGGGGCCGGCCTGGACGGTCTGGCTGGCTCTCGCCGCCCCGCTTCGGCCGCCGACCTCCGCCCAGCATGGCCGTGGCCCGGGCGAGCATCTCGCGGGCCGCCTTGTTGGTGAAGGTGACGGCGAGGATCCGGGAGGGGGGCGTGCCCCGCTTCACGAGCTGGGCGATCCGCGTGATCACGACCCGGGTCTTGCCCGTGCCGGCGCCCGCCAAGACCAGCAGCGGCCCCGGAGGCGCGAGCACCGCCTCGGCCTGGGCGGGGTTGAGTCCCGGCACGCCCACCCTGCGGGGCGGCGGCGCGGCGACGGGCTGGTCGGGTGGAGGCGTCACGGCGGGTGCTGGGGCTGGCGAGTGGCGGGATGAATCGCGGTCCGCGAATCTACCAGCATGCCGCCGTCTTCGGCTTGACGCTTCCGGGCGGGCCTCGTCTATTTGCGGCTTCGCTCGTCGTCCACGACCGGTCTGCCGACCGGGGCCGACGTCACCAGACCAGTCGGAGCCGTCGCGGATGGAAGCCGAAAGCAGGGCCGCCCCGGGCGACCTGGAAGACAACGACCTCGCCAGCGGCACGATCGCCATCGTCGATCGCATCCGGCCGCACCTGGGTACCATCCTGCTCGGTGTACTCGTCTTGTTCGCGGCCCTGGCCGCCTGGACGCTGATCCAGTCGCAAACCACGGCCAGGCTGGCTGCCGGCTGGGATGACTGCCTCGCGGCGCTCGCCGAGGGCGACCCTGGCCGGCTGGAGACGGTGGCGGCCCAGTACGGCGGCACGCCCGCAGCCCAATGGGCGGAGATCGTGCTTGCCGACACGGCGCTCGCCGACGGCAACCGCTTGCTGATCACCGATCGGGCCCAAGGGGTGCGTCGGCTCGAGGAGGCCGCGGGCCGCTACACAGCCGTCAATGCCCAGCGTCCCGGCCTGCTGGCGGCCGAGCGGGCGACCTTCGGCCTGGCCCGCGCGCGGGAGAGCCTCGGGGAGTTGGCCGAGGCCAAGCGGGGCTACGAGGCGCTGGTGGCCGAATACCCCGAGAGCCCGTTCCGGCCGCTCGCGGCGGAACGAATCGCTGCCCTGGGGCGGGAGTCGACGGGGCGGTGGTACAAATGGTTCGAGTCGCGTCCCGTCGCTTCGCCAGCGCCGGACGCCCAGCAGACGAAGCCGACCAATGAATCCGCCGAACCAGCCAAGCCGGCCGCCGAGTCCAAGCCAGCCGCTCGATCAGGGAAGCCAGCCGAGCCCGCTGCCGGCGAGCCCGGTGGCACGCCCGCCGAGCCACCGGCCGGGTGACGAGGTTGCGTTCGGGATCGGGCCCGACGACGCGGGCCTGCGGCTCGATGTCTTCCTGGCCCGCGCGTTTCCCGAGAGCAGCCGGTCGTTCCTGGCCCGGGCCATCGCCGGCGGTGCCGTGCG
>JBJTPO010000504.1:0-1176 GCA_046075145.1 Planctomycetota bacterium | reverse complement strand
GGAGAGCCGCACGCGGGCAATCTTCCGCAGCGCCGAGTTCGGCTTCTTCGGCGTCATCGTCCGCACCTGGAGGCAGACGCCCCGCTTTTGCGGGCACTTGTCGAGCACCGGCGACTTGGAGAACTTCCGCTTGGGGCGTCGGCGATGGCGGATAAGTTGGCTGATCGTGGGCATGCGGGAATGCTTTCGGGGAGACCTTTTTCGGAGAGCCCCAGAGAATAACCGAACGGATGGGCCGACGGAAGCGGGGGGCTCAAGAAGGCTCCGGAGCGAGGATCTCGCCCCGGCCCCCGGCGATCAGGTCGCCGTGCCATTGCCGGAATCGCGCCGGCGGGTGGGGGGCCGGCCGAAATCCCGCCCGCCGAAGGGCCGCCAATTGCAGGCCGATGAAGGGCGGCAACCAGGCCCGCCCCCGCTGAAACGTCGCCGGAATCACTGGCTGATCGGCCAGGGCCACCACTGACCCCCGGCGCATGCCCAGCCCCGGCTGGGGGCCGACGCGGCCAGCCACGAGCACCGTGCCCGCCCGCATCTCGAAGGCGGCCCCTGCGCCGCAGCCGCCGCCCACGGCCACGATCCCGCGCCGCATCCTCTGGCCCGCCAGGCGGCCCGCTTCGCCCGCGACCACGACCACGCCACCGCGGAGCCCATGATCGCTGCCCGGCAAGGCGCCGGCCACGTTGTCGCCGGCTGAGCCTTGGATCACCACCTCGCCGCCGCTCATCTCGGCGGCCAGCCAGTCGCCGGCGTCGCCCGCCACCTCGAGCCGGCCGCCCGTCATGCCCTCGGCGGCATGGCGGCCGACGCGGCCAGTGACCCGGATCGTCCCCGCGCTCATGCCGGCCCCCACGAGGTGGACGCGGCCGAAGTCACCCCGGCACTCGAGCCCGCCGTCGCCGCCATCGCCGGTGATCGAGAACAACTCGCCCAGCTCGGCGGGCCGCTCGTCGGCTGCCACCGGCAGCCGCTTGACCGCGTCGAGCGACAGGCTGGCGAGCCGGTCGGGCGTGATGCCCGCGAGGTCGACCGCGAGCGGACCGCCGGAGGCGGGATCGGTGGTAGGGGTGAGAACGAGCGGCATTGAGGAGCCCGTGGGCCGGTGGCGGGGGAGACCACCGGAAGAGCATACCCCGCCACTCCGTCGTGTCTCGTACGACCCGCGAGGGGTTGCCCGTA
>JBJTPO010000503.1:0-4294 GCA_046075145.1 Planctomycetota bacterium | reverse complement strand
GTGTAGGAGCCGAACCACTCGGCATGCACCTCCCAGCGCTCGGTCACGGGTGCGCGGAGGACGACTGACGGTGTCCACCTGCTGAACCAGTCCATGTTTCCTTGAGAGTAGGCGTAGCGCATGGCGCCATCGAGCCGCCAGTCGCCCCCCAGGTCCCAGCCTGCCACGAGCGTCGCCACCGGCACGGTGCCGAAGGCGTCGCCGTAGGTCGGGGTGGCCGCCTCCATGATGAAGCAGCTGTCGGGCAGCCAGCCGTCCTGATGCGACGTGGCCAGCTTGAAGCCGTAAAGGATGCTCGACTCGTAGAGCGTGGTGCCATCGAGCTTTCCGTCCCCCACCTCCACACTCGTGACCACGTTGCCCTGCGACCCGACACCGTAGTTGACGCCAAATCGCCACTCCCACCACTCGTTGGCCCCCTGCCGGATCAGGAGCTCCGGATAATTGTTCGTGGGCAGCGCGGCGGCGTTGTCGATGTAGACGTGCGACGCCTCGATCAGGCCCCGGTCACGACCCACGCAGTAGGCGGACGGCGTGAAGGCATCGCGGTCGGCATCGAGCTCGAAGGCGGTCGCGACGCAGGTCTGAAGCGCCATGGCCAGAAGGCCGCCGATGGATCGGCAGAGGCGGCCGGCGAAGGCATGGGCGGGACGCGGGCGCACGGCGGCTCTCGGATTCCTCGGGGGGCCCCAGGAAACTCGGCCGGACCGGGCAGGCCCGGGAAGGATTTGCAGTCGAATCGGCACCACTTGCCGGCCTTACCCGAATGAGCGAGGGCAACCTGCCGCTTCGGCGACGAACGCCCCGGTTGCCGGCTCGGCGGCGCCCCGGCTAGCCTTTCCACACGTTCGCACGACGCGGACACCCAATCCCACTCAGCGAGGCAGCGATGTCCAAGGCCAGCAAGAAGACCACCGAGCACTCCCCGGGGCGATCCACCGCCAAACCCGCCACCGCGGCCAGGAAAACAGCCCTGGCGGCCAAGGCGGCCAAGGCCGTGACCGACGCGATCAGTCGGTCGAAGAAGGGGACGGGCAAGCGGGGCAAGGATGACGACGCCGACATCCACATCCACGTCGGCGACGTGGTGATGATGGGCTTCGACGAGGCCGTCGATGCAGAGGAGTGGGGCATGCGGGAGACCAACAACGAACTGGCTGGCAGGGGTGCAGGCCGCGGGAAGACCGGCAAGGCCGACGCCGATGGCCAGGACGACAAGGGCCGCAAGGTTCGCCGCAGCATCACCCTCAACAAGGGCAAGCTGAGACTCCAGGCGGTCGAACGCTCGGAGCCGGCCAAGAAAACGAAGGCAGCCAAGAAGGCTGGGAAGAAGGCGGCCCGGAAGCCCGCGGCCAAGAAGGTGAAGCGGCGACGCTGAACCGCCGGAATCTGTGAAGTCCTTGACGGCCGGGTGGACCGCGCTGGCTTGGAAGTCGCGGTCGTGCCGATGGGAGTGGTCGTGACGCTGCCCGTCACGGCCGGTTCCAGGACGTCAGCCAATGCCGCGTTGCCGGTGGCCGGTCGCCGTCGCGTTCCTCGCGGTAGTCACCGCCTGCGCCGACGGGCGGTCGACGGCGGCCGACTACTCCACGCCGGAGGACGTCTACGAACTCCGGGCCCGTGATCCCCAGCAGCCGCTGGAGCCGCCGCGGCGGCTGCTCTGGCCCCGCTGGCAGGAGGCTCGACGGGCGTCGGTCTACGGCTGGGTGGACTGCGGCATCGGCGGCAATACCCAGGGCAGCGACTTCAACGGGACCGTCGGCCTCCAGGACCGGAACCTGCAGGCGATGATGAATCAGCTCTGTCTCGTGGGTGAGCGGCGGCTCGACCTCGACACCGACGACTGGGATTGGGGCGCCCGGGTCGATCTGCTCTACGGCACCGACGCCTGGCAGACGGACGCCCGTGGCCTCGACGCCTATCCCTTCAATCAGTTCGACAACTTCGGCATCCCCCGCTGGGATTCGAGCCGCTACTACAGCCTGGCCATGCCGCAGCTCTACGGCGAGGTCGGGCGGGGCGACGTCTCGGTGCTGCTCGGCCACTTCTACTCGCCGCTCGGCTATGAGGTGATGCCGGCAGTCGGCAACTTCTTTTACACCCATTCCTACGCCTTCACGTTCGGGACGCCCAACACGCACACCGGCGTGCTCGCCAACTGGGAGCCCGAGGAGGGCCTGAGGGTGACCAGCGGTGTGACCAACGGCTGGGACAACTTCACCGACGGCATGCCCGCCTTCGGCAATCCGGCGTATCCCGGTGCCTCGAACAACCTGGCCTATCTCGGCGAACTCGTCATGACCTCGGCCGACGGCCGTCAGCTGGTGGCGATCGCAGCCTCCACGGGCAACGAATACACGCCCGTGATCGATCCGAACCTGACACCGGGCACGATCCTCGTCGGCAATCGTTCGATGGTGACGGCCTACTGGCAGAGCGAGATCGCCGAGCGGGTGACGTCGGTCACCGAATGGTGGTCGGCCTGGCAGTTCAACGCCGACACCGGATTCGAAAACGCGGGGCAGCAGCCCGGGCTCGCCCAGTGGTACGGAATCTGCCAGTACTTCTACCGCGGGCTCACCGACCGGCTTTCCGCCGGCACGCGCCTCGAATGGTTTCGCGACAACAACGGCTACCGGGCCGCCTACCCGGCCCGCCTGGCATCCGACGGGACCGCGACGGTGGCCAACGGCTTCGTCGGCAACTTCTGGGCCGTGTCCCTCGGCCTCAACTGGATGCCGACGGCCAACTGGGTCATTCGACCCGAGCTCCGCTACGACTGGTACACGCCGGATGCCTATGGGTCGGGAGCCCTGCCCTTCGGCCCGCTGGCCACCACGCCGGCCGGGCTCACCACCGGGGATGCCTTCGACCAGTGGTATCTCGGCTGCGACGCGATCCTGCAGTTTTAGGCATCCCGGACTGGAGCCGGCGGAAACAGCGTCCGCAGCGGCTCGGCCGTGAACGGCATCCGGCTGCCGGCCAGGAGCTCGCCCGCGCCGCAGCCCGCCATCAGGCCGACGGTCTCCGCCATCGCCCGCACCCGCGGGTAGACGTGGGCCTTTTCCGGCGGGAACTGGCTGCGGTAGCAGCCGATCGCCGCGAGCTTCGTCTCCAGGTGGCCGGTGATGTCCACCACGAGCGGCCAGTGGCCATGGGGCACCTGTGGCACACCGGCAAACAGAAAATAGCCGAGCAACTGAGGGACGGTGTGCACCGGCAGGCCGGCGAAGGTGTCGTCCCACTTCGTGAGTCGGGAGTAGAATACGGCCGCCTCGGTGATCGCCACCGCCTGGGCATGATCGGGCGAGGCCAGCGGTTTCTTGTCGGCGAGGCCGAGCACGAGCCGCGGCCGCCAGCGGCGGAAGATCTTCGCCAGCTCCACCCGCACCTCGAACGAGTCGAACAGCCGTCGATTGGGGAAGGGCAGCGTCTCGCGGTGCGTCACGCCGAGCGCCTTCGCCGCGGCGGCGGCCTCGGCCAGCCGCTCCTCCGGGCCGCTCGAACGGGGCGTGGGCTCGCCGTCGGTGAGGTCCACGATCCCGACGCGGTGGCCCTGCGAGGCCAGGAGCGCGAGCGTGCCGCCACAGCCGATCTCCACGTCGTCGGGATGCGCGCCGACGGCGATCACGTCGAGCGGTTCGGGGAGTTCGCTCATCGCCCAGGCTTCGTGGCCGCGATCAGGAACACGGGGTTGATCGCCTCGAACCGGATCCGATCCAGCTGCTCGTAGCCGCGGGCGATGTTCACCATCCAGTAGCCGGCGTCGGCCGACCGCGACCGCAGGAGCGCGTGTACCGAGGCAAGGTTCTCGATCGAGTTGCAGGCGGTCACGAGCCGGCCGCCAGCCTTGAGCCGCTGCCAGGCGCCCTCCACGAGCATCGCCACGTCGCGGCCGCTGCCACCCACATAGATCGCGTCGGGGTCGGGCAACTCGGTCCAGGCATCCGGCGCCCTGCCCAGAATCGGCTCGAGGTTGGTGACGCCGAAGCGGGCCGCATTTTCGCGGATCAGCGCGTGGTCGTCGGGATCCATCTCGATCGCGTACACCCTCCCGTCGCGGGCCAGCCGCGCCCCCTCGAGGCCCACCGAGCCCGACCCGGCGCCCACGTCCCACATCACGCTCTCGGGCCGCAGCTGCAGCTCCGCAAGCGCCAGGGACCGCACCTCGGCCGGCGTGAGCAGGCCCCGCTTGGGCCGCGACTGGAGGAACGACTCGTCGCGATTGCCGAACAGCCGCATGCCGGCGGCCGCCGCGGCCTCGGGGGCGGGCGCCCGCCGCACGAGGATCATC
>JBJTPO010000502.1:0-22450 GCA_046075145.1 Planctomycetota bacterium | reverse complement strand
CTCGATCATGCCCTCCTCGCCGACGAGCTGCATGCCCTCGGTCCAGCCGGGGATCACGCCATTCAGCGGAAACTCGATCGACTCGCCCCGCTGGTAGGAACTGTCGAACACCTTCCCGCCGTCGAGCCAGCCGTGGTAGTTGACCTCGACGGTGTTGGTGGCCTTCGGCTTGCCGCCGGCGCCCTTGCGCAACACGCGATACTTGAGGCCCGATGGGGTGGTCGTGAACTCCCGCGGCGCGTCGGCGTCGATCGGGCCGGCGCCCTCGGGC
Organism: Planctomycetota bacterium; assembly: GCA_046075145.1. Taxonomy (GTDB): domain Bacteria; phylum Planctomycetota; class Planctomycetia; order Pirellulales; family UBA1268; genus QWPN01. The sequence goes on along the minus strand of JBJTPO010000502.1, from coordinate 22,179 downwards.
AGGGTCGGATGGGGGACGTCGGCGGCCATGAGGAACTCCGGGGTGATGAGGGAGAAGGCGAGGACGAGGATCGTGGCGAGGGTGCGCATCGCTGGCTCCTGGGCATCTGGCCGGCGCATCGGGCCGGGCCGGTAAGGAGTCGATACTCTACCCGAAACTCACGCCCGGCGGGCGAGCAGGCTCTCGATCTCGTCGGGCTGGATCGGCACGTGGGCGCAGAGATCGACCGGCCCCTGCTCGGTGATGAGTACGTCGTTTTCCAGCCGCACGGCCAGACCCTCCTCGGGGATGTAGATCCCCGGCTCGACGGTCATGATCCAGCCGGGTGCGAGCGGGCCGTCCACCGGGGCGATGTCGTGTACGCCCAGGCCCAGCGAGTGACCGAGGCCGTGCATGAAATACTTCTTGCAGGCCGGCTCCTCGGCGGTGTCCTTGGCGGCGTCCTCGGCCGTGATCAGACCCAGGCCCACGAGTTCCGCAGCCATCTCCACCTGCGCGCCCCGCTTCCAATCACGGAGCGACGTGCCGACGACGCAGCGGGCGATCGACGACTGGAGCACCCGCAGCACCGCCTCGTACACCGCCCGCTGCCGCTCGGTGAACCGGCCACTGACGGGATAGGTACGGGTGAGATCGGCGCAGTAGTTGGCTTAGGAGGCGCCCACGTCCACGAGCACGAGGTCGCCTGCGCGGCACTCGGCATCGTTGTCGAGATAGTGAAGCACGCAGGCGTTCTTCCCGGAGCCGATGATCGGCTCGTAGGCCATCCGGGCCCGCCGGCGGGTGAACTCGCGGGCCAGTTCCCCCTCGAGCTCATATTCCATCACGCCCGGCTGGAGGGCGGCGAGCAGCTTTCGCAGGCCGGCGTCGGTGATGTCCACCGCCCGCTTCAGCAGCGCCACCTCGGCCGGGCTCTTCACGGCCCGCACCCGGCGCAACAGGGGCGCGAGCCGCTCGAAGCGATGGAGCGGATACTTCGCGATCAGCCGCCGGGCCATCCGCAGGTCGCGATCCTCGACCTCGTAGGCCGCCCGCTCGTGCTCGTTGGAGTTGAGCCACACGCTCTCGCTCTCGCACAAGAGCACGTGCAGGGCGCCTGGCAGGTCGCTCAGCCAGCGGACCTTCGCGATCCCCGAAAGGGCCCGGGCCTTCTCCTTCGTGAGCTTCTCCCCTTCCCAGGTCGCGAGGTGCTCACTCGGCTGCCGCACGAAGAGCATCTCGCGGGCCGTTGGATCGCTCGCGTGCGGGCAGAGCACGAGCACGCTCTCCTCCTGCTCGATGCCCGACAGCCAGAAGAGGTCACTCGCCGGGTGGATCTTGAGCGTGCCGTCACCCGACGTCGGCAGGATGTCGGCCGCGTGCACCACCGCGACGGCCTTGGGGGGCAGGAGCGCCACGAGCCGCCGGCGGTTGGCGGCGAAGAGTTCGGGATCGATCGGGGCGTGCCGCATGAAAAAACCAGTGAATGGGGGAAGGGAGTTGCGTCATTCTGCGGCATTTCCCCGGGGCGGCAACCCATGCGCGGAACCGGGCGGCGGGGCTCGCCGCGGCCTGTCGGGATGGCCCGCCAGCCCGTATCATGGGCCGCTTTCCGGGGGGCGACGCATCTGGAGTCCCCCATCCATTTCGCCCGAGGTTCCGCATGAAGGCCGCCACCGAGCCCGCCCCCGCCGCCCCGATGACCAGGCTCGGGGTGATGATGTTCCTCGAGTTCTTCGTGTGGGGCGCCTGGGCGGTGCCGATGGGCAAGTATCTGGCCACGATGTTTTCCGAGGGCCGCACGAAGCCGGCCGTCGACATGATCATCGGCCAGGCCTACGGCACGAGCTCCATCGCCGCGATCATCGCGCCGTTGTTCGTGGGCCTCGTCGCCGACCGCTTCCTGCCGGGCCAGATCGTGCTCGGGGTGTTGCACCTCGTCGGTGCCGCGCTGCTCTACGCCGTCTCGCAGGCCACCGATCCGGCGAGCTTCTACTGGCTCTTGTTGGCGAGCGGCCTCTGCTACATGCCGACGCTCGCGCTCGTCAACTCCGTCAGCTTCGACCAGCTTTCCGAGCCGCAGAAGCAGTTTCCGCTGGTCCGCGTCTGGGGCACGATCGGCTGGATCGCGGCCGGGATCACCGTGGGGTCGCTCCTGCCGCGCCTGATCGCAGACGGGTTTCCGCCCGCCCTCGAGTCGCTCATGCTCGGCGACGCGGCCGGCGGCGACGCCGGCAAGACGAACCTCCCCTTCCTCGTGGCCGCCGCGACCTCGGTCATCCTCGGCCTCTACTGCTTCACGCTCCCCAACAGCCCGCCCAAGGGCAAGGGGGATCCGGTCAGCGTGGCCAAGCTGCTCGGCCTCGACGCCGTGGCCCTGATGAAGAGCCCGGCCTTCGCCACCTTCGCGATCGCGAGCTTCCTGATCTGCATCCCGCTGGCCGTCTACTACTCCAAGGCGAACGAATACATCAGCGCCATGAACATCCAGGAGATGCTCGGCCTGGGCAGCGAGACGGTGATGACCTTCGGGCAGATGAGCGAGATCGGCTTCATGCTGCTGATGCCGCTGTTCCTCTCCCGCTACGGCGTCAAGACGATGCTGCTCGGGGGGATGCTCGCCTGGGTGGCCCGCTACGTGCTCTTCGCCTACGGCGGACAGTCGGCGTGGATGCTCGTGCTCGCGGTGGTGCTGCACGGCATCTGCTACGACTTCTTCTTCGTCACCGGACAGCTCTACACCGATCACGTGGCCCCCAAGAGCCTCAGGGCCAGCGCCCAGGGCTTGATCGCGCTCTTGACCTACGGCGCCGGGATGTACGTCGGCAACCTCGTGTTTCCGCTGGTGGCCGGGCGGCTGGCCACCAGCGACGCCTATCCCTGGCAGTCGTTCTGGCTGGCCTTCGCGATCGCGGCGGCCGCGGTGATGGTGGGCTTCGCGATCGCCTTTCGCGATCCCGTGAAGCTCGGCAAGGAAGAGACCGCCTAGGCCCATGCCCGCCCCCGAACCCGTCCTGATTGCCGGCCGCTGGCGGCCCGCCACGGCTGTGGCCACGTTTCAGGCCTCCGATCCCGCCACCGCGACCACGCGGGAGGCCGTCTGGCCGGTCAGCGCCTGGGCTGATTGCGACGCGGCGCTCGATGCCGCGGTCATCGCGGCCGCCGAACTCGCTCGGCTGCCGGCCGAGCAAATCGCCGCGTTTCTGGAACGCTTCGCCGCCCGACTCGAGGCCCGCGCCGAGGCGCTCGTCGCGGTGGCGCATGCCGAGACGGGCCTGGCCGTGAAGCCGCGGCTCGCCGACGTCGAACTGCCCCGCACGCTCGACCAGCTGCGGCAGGCCGCGGACAGCGTTCGCGAGCAGTCCTGGCGGATGGCCATGCTCGACACGGCGAAAAACATCCGTGCCGCTTGTTTCGGGCTCGGCCCGGTCGTGGTCTTTCCCCCGGCCAACTTTCCGCTCGCCTACGGCTGCGTGACCGGCGGCGACTTCGCCGCGGCGATCGCGGCGGGCAATCCCGTGATCGCCAAGGCCCATCCGGGCCACCCGGCCATGTCGAAGCTCGCCGCCGAGGAGGCGCTCGAAGCGGCGCGCGAGACCGGCCTGCCCGCGGCGACCGTGCAGCTGCTCCACGGCCTCGACAACGCCGACGGCGAGCGGCTCGTGGCCGATCCGCGGGTGGGTGCGACGGGCTTTACGGGGAGCGAGGCGGCCGGCAGGAAACTCTTCGCGGCCGCGACCGCCGCCGGCAAGGTGATCTGGGTCGAGATGGGGAGCATCAACCCCGTCGTGCTCCTGCCGGGGGCCCTGGCCGAGCGCGGCGGCGAGATTGCCGGCGAACTCACCACGAGCGTGACCGGCTCGGCCGGTCAGTTCTGCACCAAGCCCGGCCTCGTGTTCTTCGTGGGCGACGCGGCGGGAGAGGCGTTCGCGGCGGCCGTGACCGAAAAGTTTGCCGCGATCGGGCCGCAGGTGCTCTTGAGCCAGTCGGGCTGCCGCCGGCTCTCGGCGGGCATCGAGGGGCTCGTGAAGGCCGGCGCCACCCTGCTCGCCGGCGAGGCCACCGCGGCCGGGCCGACCAGCCACGTGCCGACCCTGCTCGAGGTCAGCGGCAGCGACCTCGTCGCCCGGCCCGAGGCGTTCGTGGTCGAGGCCTTTGGCAACGCCACGCTCGTCGTGCGGTGCGGCTCACTGGCCGAGCTTGCCGCGGCCGTCGCCTGTGCCCACGGCTCACTCGGCGCGAGCCTCTACTGCGCGAAGGACGGCCGCGACGACGCGGCCTTCGGCGAGATCGCGTCCCTGCTCCTCGCCCGCGCCGGCCGCGTCATCGAGAACCGGATGCCGACGGGCCTGGCCGTCACGCCGCCGATGCAGCATGGCGGCCCCTGGCCTTCGGCCGCGCCGCCGTTTTTCTCGGCGGTGGGTTTTCCCTGGACGATCCTCCGCTTCGCTCGCCGGATTTGCTTCGACGGCTGGACGGAGAGCCGCCTGCCGGAGATCGTGCGCGACGCGGCGCCGGCTGGGAATCCGTGGCGGTATGTGGATCGGGCTTGGGTTCGTGGGTGAGGGGTTCGTCGCTGAGAATGGTCCGCGTGGGGTGGCCCATGCCATCTCACCGGACGCTCGCTCTAGGCATCCTGCCTGCCGCTCGCTCGATGCTGGCCTTCGCTCCGCCATCCTGGCTGCGCTCGGCCAGCAACGCCGTCTCGATTGGCATGGGCCGCCCCACGCTCGCCGGCCGTGAAACGCAGCTAGTTTGAAAACGCCCGCGTGAGGCGGCGGAGGATTTCCTCGAGCCGGTCGGTGGGGCAGGCGGTGTTCACGCGGATGAAGCCCGGGAACCCAAAATCCTTGCCGTCGGAGGGGCCGAGGCCTGCGGCTTCGCAGGCGGCCTGCGGGTCGGCGACGCCCGTCTCACGGCAGTCGATCCAGACGAGATAGGTCGCCTCGGGAACCGCGCAGGAGAGGCCCGGGATTCTCGCCACGGCTTCGCTGACCAGGTCGCGGTGGTGCCGCAGGACCGTGATCAGCCGCCGGCGCCACTCGTCGCCATGCCGCCAGGCAGCCTCGGCCGCGGCGTAGCCCAGCGGATTGATCATCGGCACGAGCCCCCCGCCGGTCGGCCGCCACTTCCTCAAGAGTGACCGGTCGCGGCAGATCGCGGCGGCGCAGCCGAGCCCCGCCAGGTTCCAGGTCTTGGAGGGGGCCACGAGTGTGATCGCCTCGCGGGCCTTGTCATGGTCAAGGCTGGCAAAGGGCACGTGCCGCGGGCCGCCGTGATCCTCGTCCAGAAGCAGGTCCGACCAGATCTCGTCGCTGATGACGGTGAGCGAGTGCCGGGCGGCAAACTCGGCGATCTGGAATAACTCGGCCTCGCGCAACACCGTGCCGGTGGGATTGTGGGGATGGCAGAGCCAGAAGAGTTTCGTCGTGGGCGTGACGGCTGCCTCGAGCCGGTCCCAGTCGATCGTCCACTCGCGCGCCCCTTGGGCCAGCGGCACGCGGATGCATTCGCGGCCCGCGAGACCGGGCAGCGAGAGAAACGGTGGATAGACCGGCGTGAAGGTGACGATGCCCGCCCCTGGCTGGGCCAGGAGCCGCGCGGTGATCGCCAGGCCGTTGACCACGCCCGGCGTGCTCGTGACCCAGTCCGGCTCGATCGACCAGCCGTGCCGGCGGTCGATGTGCTCCGCGAGCGCCGGGGCGAAGCCCGGCGGCATGTCGGTGTAGCCGAACACGCCGTGGTCCACCCGGGCCCGGATCGCATCGAGCACCACCTCGGGTGCCGCGAAATCCATGTCGGCCACCCAGGTCGGGATCACGTCGCGACCGGCCCAGCGGTCCCACTTCTCGCTGCCGGTGCCTTGGCGGTCGGGGGCGGTGGCGAAGAGCGGATCGGGCTGTGGGGTGGGCATCGGTGGCACCGGGCGGGAAAGCCCCGATTGTGCCGCGGCGGGCGGGCGGCGGCCACCGCGCTCCCGCCCGGGCGGTTCAGAGCCTGACGCGGCGCATGGCGGTGCGGCTGACGGCCGGGTCGAGTCGGCCCCAGATCACGTCGGAGAACGCGGCACCGGTGCTCAGGCTCACTCGGAGGTTGCCGTTGGCGGCATTGAAGCCCACCACGTCGGCCTTGCCATCGCCGTTGTAGTCGCCGACGGCGGCGAGCTGCCACTGGCCCGCCGCCGGCCAGGTGCCGAAGGCGACCAGCGCGATCGCCGCGCCACCGTCGTTGCGGCCCACGGTCCAGCCGCCGGTGGTGGGATTGCGGGCGAGGATGTCCACGTCGTAGTCGCCGTCGACGTCGGCGAAGCCGACGTTGGCCCAGTTGACGCCGGCGGCGAACGCGCCGAGCCGCACGTTGGTGAAGGCGGCGCCCGTGCTGCGCGCCAGCCACCAGGCGTTGGTGGCGGGGTTGCGACCGACAATGTCGGCCAGGCCGTCGCCGTCGAAGTCGACCACGGCGACGTTGGTCCAGTTCACCGTCGTGACGAAGTTGCCGAACACGCGGGTTTCGATCGTCGAGTTCGGCGAGCGGGCGTAGAGGCCGACGTGCCAGTCGCCGGTGGCGGGGCGGCGGGCCACGATGTCGTGGTCGCCGTCGCCGTCCACGTCGGCGAGGGCCACGTTTGACCAGTTGACCGCGGCGTTCCACTGGCCGAGCAGCTCGGGGTTGCCGAACGCGCTGCCGGTGCCGCGCCGCAGGACCCACATCCCGGTGTTGGCCGCGCGGGAGACGAGGTCGGCCCGGCCGTCCCCGTCCACATCGCCGATGAGCGGCGTGAGTTGCGACCCTGCGAACGGAGCCGCGAACCGTACGCCCACGAGGGCCGTGCCGCCGTCGTTGCGGCCCACCCACCAGGAGCCGTCGGTCGCCAGCCCCACGAGGTCGTCGTCGCCGTCGCGATCGACGTCGGCGGCCGTGAGGTTCGTGAGGCCGCGCGGCGGCATCCAGGCAGCGAACTGCCGCTGCGTGAAGCCCGCGCCGCCGCTGGCCAAGGCCGTCCAGGCGCCGCTGGCGTTCTGGACCAGAAGCGAGGCCGGGGCGTGCACCTGGTTCAGAAAGGCGATCACGGTGCCGCCGGGATCGGGGAGGGATCCCGCCAAGACGGCGTTGCCGGCCCGATCGACCGCGAGCTGCACGCCCTTCGTCCTGTCCTGGTCATCGCCGTAGAACCACGTCTTGTCCGACACGTAACTGCCGGCCGGCGAAAGCTTGAGCAGCAGGTTGGCGGTGTTTTCCTGAGGCAGGTCGCTCGAGCGGCTCACGACTCCCGGGCCTGGGTCGAGATCGACCGTGCCCCGCAGCGTGCCCGAAACGTACACGTTGCCGAAGGAGTCGAAGCCGAGCCCCTTGGGACTCAGGTAGGTGTTGCGGTTGTTTCCCACCCATCCGGGCTGCCGCGCCGGGATAAAGTCGGCACTCCACGAGTCCGCCCCGACGACGTCGAGCTTGACCAGCCGAAGCGGGTAGGTGCCGACGCTGCCACCGGCGGGGTTGGGGGCCAGGCCCGTGATGGAGCCAGCCACGCACAGTCCACCGGTCGGGTCGACCGCGATGCGGGCGTCGCGGCTGTAGACGGCTCCCAAGGGCAGCGTGCGGGCGAACTGGAAGGCTCCGCCGGAGGTGAGTTTGAGGACGAACACATCGGCCGTGTACTCGGTGGCCGAGAGGTTGAAGATCCCGATGTCGGACGGGTTGAAGTCGACCGTGTCCGTGAAGCCACCCGTCGCGAACACGTTGCCGGAGGCATCGGCGGCGACGTCGGCCAGCCGGTCATCACCGGGGCCGCCGATCGTTCGACACCAGCCGTACTGCCCCGCCGCGGCGGAGAGTTCGACCAGGAAGACATCCTTGCTCGAAGCGAGCGCGCCATTCACCACGCCCGCACGGCTGGTCCGCTCATCGACGCCGGGACCGGGGTCGAAATCGACCCGGCCCATGAACGTGCCGGCCACGACCACGCCACCGTCGGTGACGGCGAGGCGGGCTTCCTCGGCATCGCCTCCGGGCGTCCGGAGCCCCAGGTGCTTCGCCCACTGGTAGTCGCCGGCAGAGGTCAGCTTGACCACGAACAGGTCGTTCGTCCCGGTGCCATCACTCGTGAGGTTCGCCACCCCCGCCCCGGGGTCGAAGTCGATCGTCCCGGAAAAACTTCCGGAGACGATCACGCTGCCGGCACGATCGACCGCGAGATCGACGTCGCCTGCGACGAGCCAGTTGGCGTTGCTGGTCGACCACGTGCGGTGCCAGACCAGGCTCCCGGTGGCATCGAACTTGGCGAGGAACAGCGTGTTGAGCGATAACCCGGGGCCGCCGAAGGTCTGGACCGCGAGGCCTGGTCCCGGGTCGAGGTCGACCGAACCTGCTCCCGACAGGGAACCCATCACATAGCGATTACCGGCCGCGTCGACTTCGACGGGGCCGAGCCGGATGCTACCGGAGTTGGCACCAGCCGGAGTGACGGTGAACCTGTCGAACCAGCCGCTGTCGCGGGTGGTGGTGGCCGAGAGCAACTGCCGGGCTTCCAGCCGCTCGCAGGCGAGCGCGGATCCTGAGCGGCGGGAACGGGCAGGACGTGGGCAACGCATGGGATCCTCCGGCGGTCGACCCGTTCCGGCGGGCTCGCCGTGTGCCCGGAACGGCCTCCATCCTACGCCGCCAAACCGCAGCAAGCCCGCGGCGGTGTTTTCCCCGCAATGACCGTCGTTTCAGTAGCGGAGCATCGCCGCAGCGGGGCTCGGCACGGGCATCGCCGTCGGTGCCAGGGACACGATGCCGCCCCCGTGGAGGATCACGGCTTCGGCCAGCAGGCCGAGAACGTCGTGGGTGGTCGCTGCGGGCCGGTCCCCCGCGCGCGACGGGTCGCCCGGCGGGTCGCCTTGGCAGGTCACCCGGCCGGTCTGCGCGTCGAACGTGCCCGGCACGAACCGGTCGCTCTCGAGCAGGAGCGTGGCGATCCGGCCGGCCACGGCCGCCCGGCCGATCGCGGCGAGATCCTCGACCGCCAGCCCGTGGTCATGGGCCTGGCGGAAGGCGGCGAGCTCGCGGGCAATCCGGCGCGCATGGGCGGCGGCGAACACCGGGGCGACGACGGCGGCGAGTTCCGCAGCCGACAACAGGTGCGGATCGAGCGGCACATGCTCCTCGAGCAACAGAGGGTTCTGCGACAGCCCGCGGAAGGTCGCCGCGAGCGGCGCCGACGCCACGAGCAACAGCGGAAGCCCCATGGGCCGCGAGACCTGCGCCTCGACGACGGCATCGACCGCTCGCAGGAAGCTCTCGGTGTCGTCGTCGATGTCGTCCTGCCTGGACCCCACCCCGCCGTGGATCACACGGACTCGGGCCCGGCCGCTCGGTCCGGTGCCGACGTGCACGCGGTGGGGCTCATGGATCTCCTGGTCGATCACCGCTTCGCGGCGGAGCGTCGCCGCCGCCTTGGACGCGGCGCTCGCCCGCAAGGGCAGCGGATCGAGCGGGCCGACGGTCACCTCGCGGGCCGCCGCGCTTCCCGCCACGTCGGCCCAGGCGGTGGCCTCGGAGACTGCGGCCTCGCGGCTCGTGAGCGCAAGGATCGTGAACCGCTCGAGCGACGCCAGCAGCCGTACCAGCGGCAGGAGATGGAACCGTGGCGTGACCAGCGCCAGCGGCTTGACGGGCCGCTGCAGCAGAAAGCCGCTGGCATGTCCGTCAGCGGCGAGGATGGCCAGACCGTCGCGGGCGTGCTCCCAGAAGCCGCGGTCGGCGTCGAGCACGCGCAAGGGATGGAGCAGCCGCTCGATCTCGCCACGGGAGCGGGAGAGGCCCAGCGCGAGTTCGAAGGCTTCGAGCAGGTGACGGTAGGCGGGGCGGTCGATCGTGTTGTCGGGGACGTTTCGGTGCGTGGGCAGATAGAGCGAGAGGCAAGGGGGCTCGTGCGCTCCGAGCAGCGGCCGGAGGCTCTGCGGGGAGAGCGGCGCAAACTCGATCCCGGCGGTCGGGCTGGCAGGCATGGCGGTGGCTCCTGGGGAGGCATCCGTTGCCACACCACGGCCGCGGGTTCGGCGGCTCCGGAAGACACTCTTCGCGCCGACCGGGCCGGGCGGCAAGTCGGCCTGGCCGATCGGCTACAACAGGCGGGCCGCCGCCCCCAAAGCCTGAGCCTGCCACGATTGGACATGCCCGACGATGTGATCGCGATCGTGCCGGCCGGAGGGCGTTCGCGCCGGCTGGCGGCGGCCGCGCCTGCCGGCGGCAAGGCGGCCCTCGAGGTGGGCGGCGCGAGCCTGCTCGACCGGGTCTGCCGGGCGGTTGCGAGCGAGGCCAGCCAGGTGATCGTGGTCGCGGCCGAGGGGCAGCCGCTGCCGCCGCTGGCCGCGGGCGTGGAGGTGGTCCGCGACACGCGGCCTGCCGCCGGCCCGCTGGCGGCCATCCACGACGGGCTCGTGCACGCACAGGCGGCCCATCCGGCCGCACGCATCGCCGTGATCGCCTCCTGCGACCTGCCCGCGCTTCATCCGGCGGTCGTACGGCTCTTGGTCGAGCGGGTGCGTCGGCCGGGCGTGGGCTGGGCCGTGCCGCTGGTCGGCGGCCACCCGCAGGTGCTCGTCTCGGCCCTGGCCACGAGCCTGGCCGGGCGGCTGGGCAGGGAACTCGCCGCCGGCGCGACGAGCCCACGGGCGGTGCTGGCAGCCATCGCCGCCTCCGACCCGGGGGCCGTGCTCTATGTCTCCGAGGCGGACCTAGTCGCCATCGACCACTCGCTTGCCTCGTTCGCCGACATCGACACGCCCGCCGACCTCGCGCGGCTGAACGCAGCTGGGCCAGCACCGATCCCGCCTTCGTAGGATCGCAAGAACCCCCCTATACTTCGCCTCCATGGCCAGGCGAAGAACGCGAGAGCAGGCAGCGCGGCCGCGGCGGCGGCTGGGGGTGTTTTCCCTGGCGGCGCTCGCCGTGCTCGCCGCAGCGGGTTGGCTGGCTCCGGCGGTGCTCGTGCACACGAGCCTGCGTGATCGGCCGCTCGAGGCGGCGCTCGCCGGCATCGACGGCACGGTCACGAGCCGCGTGGCCCACTGGCGGTGGCTCGGCGGGATCGAATACCGGGACATCGTGCTGTCCGACGCGGCCGGCCGGCCGGCGGTGCTCGTGCCATCGCTGGTGATCGAGAAGGGGCTCCTCGGGCTGGCCCTCGATCCGCGGAACCTCGGCACCATTCGGCTCTCGGGGGCGGAGGCCATCGTCGCCGTCCGGGCCGGCGGCAGCTCACTCGAAGACATTCTCGCCCCCTGGCTGGCGAAGGCCGCTGGCGGCGTGGCCTGCCAGATCGAACTGGTGGAAGGAATGATCGAACTGGTGGACACGGCCCACGCCGACGCCTGGCGGATCACCGACCTGATCGCCGTCGGCACGCTCGCCGCCGACGGGTCGCTCGCCGGCTGGACGGCCGCCGGTCGCGTGCGGCACGCCGGCCGGAGCGAGGCGGTGAACTCCGCCTCGAACTCGCCGCCCGATGCTCCGGTCCGCCAGGATGCCACGGCCGCGCGCGACCCGCTGGCTCCGCCCAGTTTCGACCGGACGACACTCCCCGCGGCCGCAGCCGCGGCACTGGCCCGCGACGGGGGCTGGTCGGTTTCGGCGCCAGCGCCGGCGGCGGGCGGAGGTCGCTCGCTCGCGATCACGACCCACCGGCTGCCGCTGGGCATCTCGAGCGTGGCGGCGACCCGGTTCGGGCTCGACTGGCTGGCCGATGGGCTGGCCGATGTCCGGTTGGACGTGGCCAGCGTCGACCAGGCGACGCAGGTGCAGGGCCGTGCCGTGGTCGAGCAGTTCGCCGTCTGCGATGCCGCCACGCTCGTCGAGCAGTTCGCACTCGAGCGGTGTGAGCTGCCGCTCGATGTCGTGCTTGACGCTCGCGGAATCACGATTCGTGAGTGTCGGGCGATCTCTCCGGTGGCCGAGGCCGAACTGTCGGGCCGGGTGCCGCTGCCGGGACACGATCCCTGGGCATGGCTCGAAGCGGCGGTGACCCACGACTGCGCGGCGGCCGCGCGGATCGATCTGGCGGCGGCGGCCCGGGCGCTGCCGGGCGGGCTCGTCGTGCGCGACGACGTCCAGGTGACCGGCGGCAGCCTGCAACTCTCCGCGGTCGCGCGGGCCGACGGCGCCGACCGGCTCTTGGAAGTGAGGCTCGACGCGCGGAACCTCGCCGCCGTGCGACAGGCCGCGCCGACGGCGCCGCCGCCCGACGGGTCTGCCACGGAGGAGCCGGTGACCGAGGCGACGAAAACCGGGGAACGGCTGCTTCGCTGGAGTGAGCCGCTCACCGCGTGGATCCGCGGCCGGCGTGGCCCGGGCCGCGAGGCGGGCCTGCGGATCGAGGAGGCGCGAGTTGCCTCCCAGGCCGCCGAGATCTCGGCCACCGGCACGCCGGCAGCGCTGCGGGCCGAGTGGACGGTGGATCTGGGCGGGCTCGTGGGCGAGCTGTCGGAGGTGCTCGACTTCGGCGGCATGCGGCTGGCGGGCAAGGCGCGGGGCCGGCTCGACGCCGAGCGGGCCGGGGGGGGCGTCACGGCCGTGAAGCTGGCGGCGGCCTTCACCGACTTCGAACTTGCATCCCCGGGCCGGCCGGCGTGGCAGGATGAATCGCTCGCGCTCGATGCCGAACTCGTGGGCTCGCTCTCCGGCAACCTCGCGGCGATCGAGCGGGCTCGAGGTGTCCTGGCCTCCGCCGGTGACTCGCTCGAGGTGTCGCTCGCCGGCGGCGTGCTCGTCGATACGGCGGCGGTGACAGGCGGCCGCCGGGCCGGCTCGCCCGCCGCCTGGGTCCGCCCCGCGGCCGCAGGTGGTGAGGTGACGGCCGATTGCGGCATCTTCGGCGACCTCGGCCGATGGCATCGTCGGCTGGCGGCGGCGCTGCCAGGGATGACGCTCCCCGGTCTCGAACTGGCCGGCGCGATCGAGGCGACCGCGGCGGTCACTCCCGCGCCTGCCGCAGGGGGCGATGCCTGGCGGATCACGAAGGCCGGCGGCGCGATCGAGCGGTTCGCCCTGCGGCTCGGGGATCGTCAGGTGTCCGAGCCGCGGATCGTGGCTACCGCCGCCGGGCTCGTCCGGCCGAGCACCGGAGCGATCGAGGTCTCGTCAGCCGAGGTGCTTTCCAGTTCGCTCTCGATCCGTAGCGGCGGGGCGACCTGGGCGCCGGCGCAGGCTGCGCCCGACAGCCTCCTGGATGCGGTCATGACGAGCGTCCGCGGGCGGGTGCAGTGGCAGGCCGACCTTTCCCGACTGGCCGACTGGATGGTGCCCCGCGGGGTGGCCGCGGGGTGGCCGCTCTCGGGCCGGACTTGGGGCACGCTCGACGTGGCCGAGACGCAGTTGGGCGTGAACATGCTCGCCGAGGCGACCGGGAGCGAGCTGGCCATCGCCCGAAGGTCGGCTCAGGGGGAGTCTCGTGGTGTCTGGGCCGAGCCGCAGGCGACGCTCGTGCTCGAAGTCACCCGCCCCTATGCGCGGGTCGCCGCCGGCGGCCTGACCACCGCCGACCGGCTCGTGGTCGATCGAGTGGCGCTCGAGTCGTCCACGGTGGCGGTCGCCGCGCGGGGCACGGTCGAAGAATGGTCGGGCCGGCGGCTGATGGAACTGACGGGGTCGCTCTCCTACGACTGGGGCCAGCTCTCCCGCTTGGCCACGCCTTGGACCGGTGGGAAGGTTCGGTTGGCCGGGGTGGTCAACCGGCCGTTCGCTGTGCGGGCGCCGCTGGGGCTGGCGGCGCCTGCCGGTGTGTCGGTCGCCTCGACCGACACACCGCCCGCCTCGGGCACCCTGCCCCTGCCCGACGCCTGGCTCGCAGCCACCCGTGGCGCTGACCAGGCGGCTGGTGACCGACCGACCGCGACGGTGCCCGTGAAGGCTGCCTCCGCCCGCCGGCTCGAGGAGCGGCTCAAGGCCGTGTCGCTCGACACCTCGGCCGCCTGGACGGCCGCTGACATCGACGGGTTTTCGCTCGCCGCGGGCGACGTGGCGGTGCGGCTGGTCGAGGGGCAACTGGCGTTCGGCCCCTTCGAACTTGCGGCCGCTGGGGGGCGGTTGCGGGGCGCACCCTGGATCGCGCTGACGCCGGCGCCCGGTGAACTGGTCGTGCCGCCGGGCCGGATCGTCGAGCGGGTGCAGCTCACTGGCGAGCTCTGCAGCCGCTTTGCCTCCTGGATCTCGCCGCTGCTCGGCCGTTCGACCGAGGCCTCCGGCATGGTCAGCATCGACACCGCCGGGGTGCGGTTACCGCTCGCCGATCCGCTGGCCGGCGAGGCAGGGGCGCAGGTCGTCTTCGAGCGATTCGAGGTGCTGCCCAGCGGGGCGATGCAGCCGCTGGTGACGCTGCTCGGCAAGCTGCAGGCGGTGGTCGATCCACGGTTTGCGCTCGCCGACAAGCCGGTCCTCCTGCGAGTGCGGCCGGAGCCGATCCGCGTCCGGCTGGCCGAGCGGCGGATCTGGCACGACGGGCTCGTGATGGACTCAGGCGCCCTGGTGGTGACCTCGAAGGGCAGCGTGGGGGCCGATGGGTCGCTGGCGATGCTCGTGGAGGTGGCCTTCCGCGGCGACCTGGTCGGGCAGACGCCGGTGGTGGCCACGCTCGCGCGGACACCGATCGCGATTCCCTTGAAGGGCACGCTCGCCCGGCCCGAGTTCGACGCGGCGGCCATCGACATCCTCATCAAGCGGCTGCTCGAAAACACGGCGCAGGCGGTGATCAATGACGGGATCGGGCGGGGCCTGGAGGCGATCTTCGGCGCGCCGCCCCCACCGCCGTCCGGTCCGCCGGCCCCGCTCACGCTCCCGCGGTGATGCCGGCCGCCCGGCGGAGCCGCCGTTCGAGGGCGGCCGCGATCCGTTCGAGTTCGCGGCGATAGGAAAAATGCTCGACCTCGAGCGCGTGCCGCGGCGAGGCGACATAGCGGATCGGACTCGGTCGGTCGGGCCGCTGTCGGCGGGCGTAGAGCCAGGCCGAGGCGTGGGGTGCCGAGCGGGCGGCCGCCGCCATGCCGGCCACCAGCCGGGCCTGCACGTCGGTGATGCCCCATTGGCCGCTGTCGGGCTGGATCAGCCCCACCACCGCGATGTCGTCACGGGTCGGGTGCAGCAGGTTCATGAACAGCCGCGGTACACCGTCGGCCGAGTCGGCGCCGAGCAGCCGGCAGTCGATGAAGGGAAGCGTCGTCTCGTAGCCGGTGGCACAGATCACGACGTCAAAATCCTCGCGGCGACCGTCGCGAAAGACGACGGAGTGTCCCTCGAAGGCCGCCACGTCACCAGCCGGACGGATCGCGCCGGCATCGATCCGCTCGAGTAACTCGGAGTTGATGATCGGATGGGTCTCGAAGAGTTTGTGGCCGGGGCGGGGCAGGCCGTGCTTCCAAGGCAGACCGATCGTGCGGGCGATCCCCCGCAGGGCCACGAGCCGCCGCAGCCACAGAGGAGCGTGCAGCTTCAAGAGCCGCTCGCCGCGGAGATCGGCCGGCCGGCCGAAGACGAAGCGGGGCACGATGAAGTAGCCGCGGCGGGTAGAGTGGACCGTGGCCGCGGCATGGCGCGAGCACTCGACGGCGATGTCGCAGCCGGAGTTGCCGGCGCCGATCACGAGCGCCCGCCTGCCGGCGAGCACGACCGGCACGGTCGGGCTCTTGTAGTCGGCGGAGTGCATGAGCTCGCCGGCGAAGTTGCCAGGAATGTCGGGCCAGCGGGGCACATGGTTGTGGCCGCTGGCGATCACTGCGCCGGCATACCGTCTGGGCGTGCCGCCGGCGCGCACGATCCAGCCTGTGCCCGGGGGCCCGGCCGGCTCGATGCAATCGACCGCCAGCCCGGTGCGGATGTGGGGGCCGAGCTGGAAATGCTCGGCGTAGGACTCGAAGTAGGCCAGGCACTGCCTGTGGTCGGGATACGCAGGAAAATGCCCAGGCATCCGGAAGTCGGCGAACTCGGTCAGCCGCTTGGAGCTGATGAGCCGCGTGGAAGCGAAGACCCGGCTCGTGCCTGAGCCGAATCGCCAGTTGCCACCGAGGCCCGCCTCGCGCTCGAGGCATTCGGCCGGGATGCCCGCGGCCAGGAGATGCCGTAGGGCCGCCAGGCCCGAGGGTCCGGCCCCGATCACGCACCACAGATCGCTAGCGGGCGAGGGC
Organism: Planctomycetota bacterium; assembly: GCA_046075145.1. Classification (GTDB taxonomy): domain Bacteria; phylum Planctomycetota; class Planctomycetia; order Pirellulales; family UBA1268; genus QWPN01. The sequence goes on along the minus strand of JBJTPO010000502.1, from coordinate 6,046 downwards.
ATCGGCGAGCCTCGCGAGGTCGGCTTCGGAGTGGAGCCAGGAGAGGCTCGCCCGCACGAGGCTTTTTCCGGCCGGCACGCTCGGCGGCCGGATGGCCGGCACGAAGAAGCCCGCCTCGGCCAGCCGCGCGGAGAGTGCCACGGCGGCTGTCGCCTCTCCTGCGACCACCGGCACGATCTGGGCCTCGGCCCCGCCGATGTCGCCGCCTCGGGCGACGAGCCGCTGGCGGAAGGCCGCGGCCCGCTCCAAGAGCTCCCTGCGCCGCTCTGGCTCCTGCGCGACGAGTTCGATGGCCCGCGCTGCCGCTGCGGCCACGGCCGGCGGGTGGGCCGTGGAAAAGATCCAGGCCCGCGCCGTGTGCCTGAGCCACTCGATCAAACGGCCGTGGCCGGCTACGAAGCCACCGGCGGCCCCCAAGGCCTTCGAGAGCGTGCCGACGCGGATGTGGACGCCGTCGCCGCAGCCGGCTTCCTCGACCAAGCCGCTGCCGCGATGGCCGAACACGCCGGTGGCGTGGGCTTCGTCGGCCATCAGCACGGCGCCGTGCCGCCTGGCGATCTCGCAGAGATCGGCCAGCGGTGCGATCGTGCCATCCATCGAGAAGAGCGTGTCGCTGATGATGAGCCGGCGGCGAGCGGACGTCGTTGCCAAGAGCCGTTCGAGGGCCGCGAGGTCGCGGTGAGGATAGACGTGCACGCTCGCCCGGGCGAGCCGGCAGCCGTCGATCAGGCTGGCGTGGTTCCGCTCGTCGGAGTAGATCGCGTCACCCGGGCCGACGACGGCGGCGATCGTGGCTGAGTTGGCCGCGAATCCACTCGAGAACACGAGCGCCGCCTCGACGCCGAGGAGCGCGGCGAGGGCCCGTTCGAGGTTGTCATGGGCCTGCGAGTGGCCGCTCACGAGTGGACTCGCCCCCGCGCCAAAGCCCTCGGCGCAGGCGGCCTTGGAGGCGGCCTTCGTCAGTCGGACGTCGCCGGCGTAGCCGAGGTAGTCGTTGGAGCCGAAGTTCAGGAGTTGGCGGCCGTCGAGGACGACCTGTGCCCCCTGCCGGCCGGTGCGAACGCGGTGCGGGCGGATCAGATCGCCGGCGGCGAGGTCGGCAAGGTCGTCGTCGATCCAGCCGAGGGGCTCGGGGAGCGGGTCGGTGGCGTGAGGCCGGGGGGCGGCTGGTTCGATCCGGCAGGGCATGGGCCCATTATGCCGTCGGCGGGCCGCGCTTTTTTGCCGCGTTCGCCCGAGCGGCCTTGGCGGCCGGCACGGCCGGTTTTGCATGGGCGAGTTTCTCGATCACGCGAAACTCCGCCGCCGTGACGGGCGTGACCGAGAGCCGGCTGCCGCGGCGGAGCAGTTCCATCCCCGCGAGGGCCTTCACGCCTCGCAGTTCCTCGAGGGGAAGCTCCCGGGGAAAGATCTCGACGAGCTGCACGTCCACCATCGACCAGAGGGGATTCTCGGGTCCGGCCTTGGGGTCGTGGTAATCGCTGTTGGGATCCCAGGCGGTGGGGTCGGGGTACGCCTCGCGGACGACCTTCGCGATCCCGACGGCTGCCGGCGGCTCGGCATTGGAGTGGTAGAAGATCGCCAGATCACCCCGCTTCATCGCCCGGAGGAAGTTGCGGGCCTGGTAGTTCCGCACGCCCTCCCATGACGTCGTTTTCTTGGGCGCCCGGGCCAGATCCTGGATCGAGAAGGTGCCGGGTTCGCTCTTGATCAGCCAGCGGGCCATGGCGGTTTGCGTCGTGGACGGGATTCAGGCGGGGTCATCAAAAGGGCACGTCGTCGTCGCCGGCCTCCGCGAAGGCGTCGTTGGGATCGAGGGCGTCACGCGGGCCGGCGTCATCCCGCCCGCCCTCGGTGAGCCGGCGGAAGGAGAGCCCTTCGGCGCTCAAAAAATACTTGACCTCGCTCGACTCGTCCCGCTGCCAGCGGCTGCCACTCAAGCGGTAGGTGACCTCGATTTCGTCCCCCACGCCGAGTTCGTCCACCGCGTCGCAGCCGTCCTTCACGAACTCGAGGGGCACGTAGTTGGTGAAGGTGCCCTTGGACTGCTCGAGCACCACCAGCCGCTTGCGAAACCCCTTCTGCCCGAAGGTCTTGGTGGCCTCGATCAGGTGGACGACGCCGCGGACGGTTGGATCTTTCATGAGGCCGGCTGCTGCTTCCCAGGGAATCGATCTTCCGCCCGATTTCCTGCGGGGCGTGTTGGGCGGGAGCGTACCACACCGGGGACACGTCGGAAAAAAGCAAGCGGGCCGGGTGGTTTCCCACCCGGCCCGCCGCGTTCACAACACAGGGGTCGGTTCTCGCCCCGAGGCGAAGCTCGCCGGCTCAGCAGCCCTTGCGGCAGAGACCCTTCTTGCCATGGCCGCGGCCGTTGCCGCAGGCACCGGCGTCACCGGCCGGAACCTCTTCCTCGACGCACTTCTTCACCTGGACGCACACCTTCTTCGTGACCGTCTTCGGCACGCGGACCGTGTACGACTCCGTCTTCTGCTCCTCGACGATGTCGCAGGCGCAGACGGAGTAGGACTTGGTCTTCTGGACCGGGACCATCACCGTGTAGCAGACCTCGCGGGTGCGGGTCTCGGGGACGCACTTGTTGACCGTGATCTCGCGGGTGCGAGTCTCACAGCGGCACTTGTTGACGCAGACCGTCTTGGTGCGGGTCTCGGGCACCATCTTCGTGACGCAGTAGTTCCGCGTCCGCTCCTCGCAGCGATGGAGCTTGACGCAGTAGGTGCGGGTCCGCTCCTCGCAGCGGCTCTTCCGCACGCACACGGTGCGGGTCCGCTCCTCGCAACGGAACTTCTTCACGCAGTAGGTGAAGGGCACCTGCTCGCACTCCGTCTTCCACGTGGTGACCTCGATCTCCTTGGTCTCGCAGGTGGGAACCCACTTGCGGCAGCAGACCACCTTCGGGCAGCACGGGTTGCCCTCGGCGTCATACTTGCCGTTGGCCGAGATCTCCTTGGCCTCGGTCACCCAGTGACCGCCCCGGCAGGTGACGGTCTTGGTGCCCTTGACGGCCACCCGCTTCGCCACGGTCCGGTGACCGGTCATCTCCTCGGTGTAGGGCACCCGCACCGTGTAGGTCTGCTGGACCTCCTCGGTGTAGGGCACGTTCACCTTGTAGGTGGCCGTCCGCTCCTCGGTGTAGGGCACGTTCACCTTGTAGGTCGCCGTCTTCTCCTCCTTGACGGGCACCATCACCGTGTAGCTCTGCTCAAGCTGCTCGGTGTACGGGACCTTGACGCTGTACTCCACCGTCTTGGTCTCGGGCACGTTGACGTTGACGGTGTACTCGACCGTCTTCGTCCGCTTCTCCGGCACCATCACGGTGTAGCTGCTGGTCTTCTCCTCGATCCGCGGCACCCGGTTCTTGACCGTGAAGGTCCGCTCACGGACTTCGGTCGTCCACTCGGTCGCCTCGACCTCGCGGATCTCGGGCACCATCTTCCAGACCTTCACCGTCCGCATGCACGGATCGGCGGCCACGGCGGCGTCACCGGCCGCCTCGGCAGCGGGCCCGGCGGCCACCTCGCCGGCGAGCACGGAATCAGCGGCCTTGGGAGCGGCCGCATCCTCGCCGCGGACGATCGTGCCGCCGACGCACACGCCGGCAGCCGCGACCCACGGCAGGAACTTGAACGAGAAACGCTTCTTCACGGAAACCTCCAGAGGGGAAAAGGAATGCATCGACCGTTTCGCGAAACCAGGTGCCTCGCTTCCGGTGGCGGGAGTGGCCGCAGCCACAGGGCCGCCGGGCCGGGAACGTCGGCAGGAGCACCGCCGGCATTCCGCTCACGGTCAGGGAGCGCCCCAGGGGGGCAGACTCACCGTGACCAAAAGGGTTTGCGCTGCCGGCAAACTCCCCTCACGAGATCGTGCTTTCCCGACCCGGAAACTCAGCCGCGGGAAAAATCATCCGATGATTCCGGTCGCGCCGGTGGCGCGGCCTCCGGAGCCTTGTCGCCCCGCTCGCGGTCGCAGCGGCCCCCCATCGGCCCGCCTTCACAGCAGGTCTCGAGGATCATCCCGCACTGCCGGCAGACGAGCTTGGCCCTGATCTCGTTGGTCGGGCCGGCACAGACGGGGCAGATCGGGGCGGTCATGGCGGGTGGCTCAGTCCTCGACCTGGACCCGGCCGGGGGCCACGGGCGTGCCATCGGCCTCGCGGGCCACCTTGAAGATCCCGAGGTTGTCGAGCCAGCGGTTGAACTGGTCGTTCGAAAAAAGCTTGGGCACCGCCTCGCCCGGCGGAATGTGCCCGAAGAAGAGTTCCGCCTCGCCGTGCGGCCGGCCGGCCACGCTGCTCGTCGCCGTGACCACCGACCCCTCCTCGGAGAGTTCCAGGATCTCGACCTCGAACCGGAGCACGTCGCCGGGGACGGCGTCGAACTGGAACTCACTCTTGCCCACCTTCGCCAGCACCACCCGCCGGCGGTAGTCGATTGCGTCCACCACCAGGATGCCCGCCGTCTGGGCGAGCCCCTCGAGCACCAGTGCATTCGGCACGACCGCGGCGCCCGGGAAGTGATCGTGGAGGTGCTCCTCCGCGAGCGTCACCGCCTTGATGGCGACCGCCCGTTGGCAGCGGACGAACTCCTCGAATCGATCGACCCAGAACCAGCGCATCGGAGCGTTACCCCACGAGGATCACGATCAGTTCCTTGGGCCCGTGGGCCCCGAGCACGAGAATCCGCTCGATGTCGCCGGTGCGGCTCGGGCCGGTGATGAAGGAGAGCATGCTCGGGAGCCTGCCCTCGTGGTGTTCGCGGACGAGCGCCAACGCGTCGGCGAGCACGGGCACCACCTGGTCCACCGTGGCGATCACGACATGGCAGTGGGGCAGGATCGAGAGGGCCCGGCCCCCGCCGGAGTCGCTCGCGACCAGGATCGAGCCGGTCTGCGCCACAAGGCACTCGCAGGCGGTGATCCCGGCGTCGCAGGCCTCGAGGGCGTCCTTGTCGAACGCTGCGCCGGCGGCGTCAACCTGTTGCGTGCTGCAGGGGATGCCGGAGAGCATGCTCCTCACGAGCGGATGGTCGTGCCAGGCCACCCGCTGCCAGTCCCGCTCGCGGGCCTGCGCGAACAGGCAGTCGGCGGCCGCACCCAGGTCGGGCACCCGAAAAAAGACGGCTCGCAGCTTCGCCAGATTCTCGGCCAGGATCCGCAGGCTCTCCTCGGGCGAGTCGCCGCCGTCGGGCAGCCAGGGGCGTCCTGCCTCGGCCGGGAGGATCGTGAGGCCGGGGCGGCCAGCGGGGTCGGCCGTGGTGGCGGCGGCATGGCCCGCGAGGTGCGGCATGGGCGAGGGCACCGCCAGCGCCTCACGGACCCGCGCCAGGATCGCCTCCCGGGCCGCGGCGTTGTCGGCCGCGGTGCGCTCGCTCATCGCCGCCTCCGCTGCCAGGCAGCTCGAAAACTCTCCCGCGGCGCCGGCGGCAGGTCGCGGGTGGCCAGCCAGGCGGAGAGGAGTGGCGGCTTGAGGGCCTTCGCCAGCGGCAGCGACTTGCGAAACAGCCAGCCCCCCGCCGCGAACAGCCACGGCCGCCGGGCGACGAGCACGAACAGTCGATGGCCGAGCTTCTCGAGCCACGAGGGGGCCGTGCGGGCGGCGTTGCGGCGGTTTTGCAGCAGGTGGTGGTGGATGTCGATCCGCACCGGGCAGGCGTCGGTGCAGGCGCCGCACAGGGAACTCGCCCCGGAAAGATGGTTCCAGTTGGCCAGGCCCCGCAGGTGGGGCGTGATCACGCTGCCGATCGGACCCTGGTAGGTCGTGCCGTAGGTGAAGCCGCCCACGTTCTTGAAGATCGGGCAGACGTTGAGGCAGGCGCCGCAGCGGATGCAGTGCAGCGCGTCCCGCTGCTCGGCGTCGGCCAAGAGCGCCGTGCGGGAGTTGTCGAGGAGCACGAGGTGCATCTCTTCGGGGCCGTCGGCCTCACCGGCCTGCCTGGGACCCGAGTAAAGCGTGTTGTAGCAGGTCATCGGCTGGCCTGCCCCGGCCGTGGCGAGACAGCGGGCGTCGAAGTCGGACAGAGCGGCTTCA
>JBJTPO010000501.1:0-4376 GCA_046075145.1 Planctomycetota bacterium | reverse complement strand
GCCAGTGGCTCGGCGAGCATCTCGACGTCGCCGACCATGATCTCCATCGAGGCTTCAGGGTGCTGCTCCCGCCAGGCACGGAGCGACTTCGCGATCTCGTCGCGACCCGCGAGCGCGAGGCTGCCCTCGACGAGCGTGGCCCGCTCAGTCCACTGGTCGGCGAGCGCGGCGTAGTCGGGCTTGTTGAAGGCCGCGGCGTAGGCGGCGGCTGCGGCCTTCAGCTCGGCGGTTGCGTCGGCCTCCGCGACTGCGTCGCCGGCGACCGCCCCGCCTGCGACCGGTGCCAGCATCGCGGCCAGCCAGAGGCCACCCCACACGATCAAACCGTGACGATGTGAGCCTGCCTGCATGCGTTCCTCCCGGTTCGGTGTGGCTGCGGCGGCCCCCCGGGGGTCGCGACGACGCGCAGCATACGGCAGCGCGGCGATCACTGCACGCTTCCGGCGAACCGGCCGCCCCGAAAGCCGGGGCTCGCACCGCCGTCGAGCGGCCAGTCCGAACCGTCGAGCCGACCGCCGCCGTCGAGCGACGCAGCGGCCTTGCCGAAACCGCGACCGTCGAGGCCGCCGCCGAGCCCTTTGTTAAGGCCGGCGTCTTGCGGAATCTTCACACCGCCACCGAAGTCGTGCGGACCGCGGAAGCCGTCCCGCCAGGAGTTCGCATCTTTGATCGCCTGGGAGTTGCGGCCGTGGCCGCCATGCCCGTGGGCGGCCGCCCGCGACGCGGCCACCGCCGTGAAGAGGATCGCGAGACTCGCGGCCCCGATCACCCGCCGCCAGCCGGCCGACCATGCGTCGTTTTGCCCCATGAATGACTCTCCCCTCTCCTGTCCTCAGGCGATCAGTCTCTTTTTCGAATCCGCACCAACGGCCATGGCCTGGGTGGGATCGAGCGCCAGCAGCCGGCCCGCGGTTCGAAACACCATCCGCTCTCCAACGACCGCCGACGTCGCCCCACACGTCGTGGACTGCAGCGAGGTGGGCATCGGGCGACTCGCGACGGGGCCCTTGGCTCACAATATACACGCCGCTTGTGCGCAGTGCCGCCGCTCACCCCCCCTCGCGGGCTGGCTTGATGGCCACCGCCGTTCGTTCCATGCCGAGCGTGGCGGGGCCGCGGCCTCGCATCGGGCCTTTCAAGGATCAGTCGCAGCCCGGCCGACTGTCAAGGCTAGGCCGGCACCCTTGATAAGGTTTCATCCGCCATGCGCACCGTCGTTCTCGCCGCCCTCCTGGCGGCCGCCGTCGCGCCCGCCCCCGCGGTCGCGGCCGGCACCGGTTTCGATCCGCGAATCGTCACCTTCGGCGATTCGCGAGACGAGATCAAATCCACTCCCATCACCCAGCGGCCCTACCGCCCGCTGCACGTCTACGGCAACTCCGTGCGGCGACGGCACCAGCGGGCAGCCCCGGCTCCCGCGCGGTCGTCGGCCGGACTCTCGAACCGCTGAACGGCCGCCGATTTCGCCGTTGCGTCGGAGGCAATCTCCTGCGATTCTCCCGCCCACGGCGGGCCGCGTTCTCATACCCGCCGGATGTCTCCCGAGGAACTTCCGTCATGCGCACCCTGATTCTGCTCGGCCTCGTCGCTGGCGGCCTCGTCGTCGCCGGCGCCATTCACATCACGCAGTCCAACGGCACAATCCAGGTCTCGATCGACGAGCAGAAGGTGAAGGCCGTGGCCGGCACGGTGGCCCGCGAAGGCGAGGAGATCATCCGGCAGGCCGCCAAGCAGGGCGACACAAAGCAGCGTTAGGCCCTCGAGATCGGCTGCGAGGGGTTGCCCGTGCCAATCGAGCGGCGGAGGACGCCGATCGGAGCCCGCTTGCCCAGGGCGATGGTCAGCACGTCACTTCGTCTCTCGCTCCAGATCTCCGTTGGACCCGCGATCCCACGGCCGTCTCAAGCGCGGCGACCACGTCGCGCAGGGCTCCAGCCTGGGCGGTCAGTTCGTCCGCCGCCGCCGACCCCTCCTCGGCGCCGGACGCGGCGTGCTGCGTGACGTCTTCGATCTGCTCGAGGGCGCCGCCGATCCGTTCCAGGGCTCGTAGCTGCTCGCGGCTGCCGAGCTGCACCTCATCGACGAGCGTCCGAACCCCGGCAGACTGCGCCGCAAGCGTTCGGATCGCCTTGGCGACGTCATCGACCTTTTCTTTCCCTGCCTGGGAGCGGGCAATGGATTCCTCGATCAGCTCCGCCGTTTCACGAGCCGCCTTGGCACACCGCTGGGCGAGACTGCGAACCTCGTCGGCGACCACGGCGAAACCGAGCCCCGCCTCTCCGGCCCGAGCCGCCTCGACCGCGGCATTGAGTGCGAGGATGTTGGTCTGGAAGGCGATCTCGTCGATGACCTTGATGATCCGCGAGATCCGCCCGCCGGCGGTATCGATCTCGTCCATCGCGGTCACCATCTCACCGAGCAGCACGCCCGTCCCGCGAAACTGCTCCTGCTCGCAGCCCACCACATCGCCCGCGGTGCTCGTCTTCTGGGCATTGATGGTGGCCATCGAGCTCGTCTCGCGGGCGGACGCCGCGATGTCTTCGATCGACGCCACCTGCTCCGCAGTGCCTTCGGCGAGCGAGCGGCTTGCGGCGGCCACCTGCGACGCGCCGCTGGCCACGAACTCGGACGTTTTCGACAACTCATCGATCGCCCGCCGCAGGCTCCGGCCATGGGCCTGGATACTCAGCCAGGTGAACACGGCGGCGAGGCCCGCCAGTCCGATCACGCAGAGCATCAGGCGGTCGCTGCGAGCCCGCGCCGCCGTGACGGCGGCCTCCGTGCGGCGGTCGAGCAGCTCCTCGAACTCCCCGATCGGATCCATGATCGACTCCTTGTGGGCATGATACGCCGCGTCGTGCATGATCCGCCGGGCCATCTCCGGATCGGGTTCGCCCGTCTTCGTGTAGCCACCCTGGCCATCGGCAAACTCCCCCTTCACCGCGTGCATCGCGATCATCTCGGTGGTCACCAGCGCGTTGGAGTTGTCCTCGGCCTGCTTGAGCTCCGCGAACTCGTCGGCAGTGAAACCCTGCTGCTCCATCAGCGTCCGCAGGGACACGGTGCGGCCGTCGGGCCGGGGCTGCACGCCGTTGCGGACGTCCAGAATGCTCCAGTACGCCCGCTCGTGGGCCGGGTCGCCAGTCACCACGTAGGTCCGGGCCATCCGCGTGAGTTCGTCCGAGCTGGTCCGCAGATCATGGGCCAGCCGATACGAATCGTATCGATTGGCCTGCGCGTGATTCAGCGCGTTCTGGTTCACGAATGTCAGGACCGACAGCACGACCAACCCGAAGATGGGGCCGAGGGTCGTCGCCTGGAGCCGCTGGAGCGTGTTCATGGTCTCCGCCTGGTCTCGCATCTCGCGCCGGTCTCGCACCACGCGGCCGCCGACAGGCCGAGCGAGTCTGCTCAACCGAGTGTAGGTCGGTCTCCGTGGGCCTGCGGGCCGCGGTGGCACAACCGTTGCAACCGGCGCCGCCGGAACGACGAACTGCCTCCCATTGTTCCCACTTGGCATCTCGCCAGTCCGTGGGGCAGGTTTGTCACCTGCCGAATCCGGGGGCGGGGCATCGCAGACCGCTCACCCCCGAACCGAGACCTGGCAGGCTGCACGTCTGCCGCACGGGTGGGACGCTTCCTTGCCACGCTCCTCACGTGGTGACCGCACGTTCCAGCGCCGGCCGGAACGCCGGGCACTGCCCGAGGAAGGCGAGCGGGTTGGCAAGGCTGATCTTCTCGGCGAGCGTCGCCGCATGGCCACGGCGCCGCATCTCGACGTGGCACTTCGGCACGGAGAGCGGGTCGCTCGGCCCCCAGTCGCCGGCCGAGTTGATCCAGATCCGCTCTGAACCGTATTGCTCGATGATGTCGACCGCCCGCTGCGGCGTGCACTTGCTGTCGGGGTAGAGCGTCATCCCCGCCCAGAAGCCGCGGTCGAGCACCGCCTCGACCGTGTGCTCCTCGACGTGGTCGATCAGCACGCGGCCCGGATCGACGCCAGCGTTCCGGAGCGCGTCCATGATCAGCCGCGTGCCCTTGAGCTTGTCCTCGAGGTGAGGCGTGTGCACGAGGATCAGCCGATCGTGCCGCGTGGCCAACTCGATCTGCGCCTCCAGGATCACCAGCTCGTTGCGGCTGTTTTTGTTGAGGCCGATCTCACCGATCCCGAGCACGTTGGGCCGGGCGAGAAACTCCGGGATCAGCGCCATCACCTCCCGGGCGAAGCCGACGTCTTCGGCCTCCTTGGGATTGATGCACAGCCAGCAGTAATGGGCGATCCCGTACCGTGCGGCCCGCTTCGGTTCGGTCTCGGTGAGCTGCCGGAAATAGTCGAAGAAGCCGGCCGGCGAGGAACGGTCGAAGCCGGCCCAGAA
>JBJTPO010000500.1:0-6621 GCA_046075145.1 Planctomycetota bacterium | reverse complement strand
CTTCGTCAAGCCGATGGTGGCCTGGACGATCCTCAATCTGGCGCTGGTGGTGATGGGCCTGTCGATGGCGGACGAGAATTTCGCCTCGATCGTCATGAAGCCGGACAACGTGCCGATCGTGGGGCTCGTGTTCCTGCTGGCCTTCTTCACCTGGGTGGCCACGAAGCAGGCGGTGGTCAACGACGAGCGGATCGCCCGCGGCGAGCCGCCGCTGGAAAAGCTCGACGACGAGAAGGTGCTGGTCTGGCCGGATCTCGTCTACACGGAGCTGATCTGCATGGTGCGGTCTCCGCCTTCCTGCTGATCTGGGCCATCTGCCTTCCGGCACCGCTCGAGGAGCCCGCCTCGAGCGTCAAGACCCCCAATCCCTCCAAGGCTCCGTGGTACTTCCTGGGCCTGCAGGAGATGCTGGTCTATTTCGATCCCTGGTATGCCGGCGTGGTGCTGCCGAGCCTGGTGGTGTTCGGCCTGATGGCGATGCCCTACCTGGACTACAACAAGAAAGGCAACGGCTACTACTCAATCGCGGAGCGGAAGTTCGCCTACCTCACCTGGCAGTTCGGCTTCCTCGTGCTCTGGATCACGCTGATCATCCTGGGCACGTTTCTCCGCGGGCCCAACTGGAACTTTTACGGCCCGTTCGAGTATTGGACGCCTTACAAGGTCGAGGTGCTCAACAACGTCGACCTCAACCAGATGTTCTGGGTCAACTGGCTCGACAGGCCGCTTCCTCGGGCCGCTGCCGAGGCTCCGTGGTACGTGCAGTTTGGCACGGTGCTGCTCCGGGAGGCGCCCGGGCTGGTGGTGCTGGGCCTCTACCTCGTGGCCCTGCCGCCGCTGTTGGCCGTCACGATCTTCCGCGGGATGTTCGCCAAGATGGGCTTCATCCGCTACATGATCATGGCGAACTTGATGCTTTTGATGCTGTCGTTGCCGCTGAAGATGGTGCTTCGGTGGACGATGAATCTGAAGTACATCCTGACCATCCCCGAGATCTCTCTGAACTTTTGAAGCCCGCCCGGTGGCGGCGGTCGCCCGCGTGCGGCCCGCATCCGGTCGATTGATCGAGGTTGTCTGACGATGCCCGCAACCGAACAGACCTGGCGCGACCTCAAAATCCTGCACGTGGTGTTCGCCATCGCGGCGATCGTGCTCCTCGTGTCCACCGTCGCAATGCTCGCGGCCGACCACGACCGCCCCTGGAAGAAGTACGCCCGGGGGTTCCGCGAGCTCGAGACCTGGTCGGCGAAGGCCCGGATCGAGCAGCAGGATCTGGCCGGCTATCGGGCCCGCGGCAACGAACTGGCCGAGGCGCTGGCCGAGACGCGGCGGGCGCCGCTCGACCCGAAGCTCGCCGAGGCGTTCGTCGCCGCCGCCAAGCACGTGCCCGATGATTCCCAGGCCGCGGCCCTCGTGGAGCAGGACATCGCCGGGCTCGCCGAGTTGCAGGCGCGGGTGACCGAGCTGGGTGACTCGGAGGCCGGCAAGGGCGAGGTCGAAAGGCTCCAGTCGCGGCGGTTCGCCCTCCGCGGCGACCTGCTCGAGCGGATGCTCGACATCACGAAGCGGTCCAAGTTCCGCGAGGACCTGCTGGCGGGTGCCCTCAAGCTCCGCAAGGCTGAGCTGGACAAGAACCGGGCCGACTACGAGTTGGCGGTGGCCGACGAGGCTCCGGCTGCTCGGCAGTCGGAGCTGCTGACGATCGCGGACGCCAAGCGGGCCGAGGTGGGTGACGCAACCCTGGCGTTTCAGACCGCCAACACCTACCGCAAGGATCTCCAGTCGCTGCTCGCGCGGATCACGGCGCCGGAGGACGCGGCGGCAAAGGGGGTGGCCGACCATCGGGGGCAACTCGCGGCGCTCCAGAAGACCTACGACGATCGCCGGAGCAACTGGGGCAAGACTGCGCTCGAGCTGCCCGTGCTTGATGCCTTCAACGGGCCGATCCAGGTGGAGCAGCTCTGGCTGCCCGACCTCACCATCAACAACAATTTTCGCAACGTCGCCCGCTTCGACCGCTGCGTCACCTGCCACCGCGGCATGGACAAGACGCTGCCCGGAGGGCCGCAGGACCCCGCCTATCCCGAAGCCGAGACGGTCGCGATCACGCTGCCGACGCCGCCGGCGGAGGAGGCCGCGAAGCTGATCGACGCGGCCAACGCCGCCGGCACCGGCCGGGGTCGCACGGAGATCGACAACGACTCGCTCGAAGCCCTGTTCGGCCTCCGGCTTGCGCCACGGGGCGTGTTCGCGGCCGACGATCCGACGGTGAGCGTCGTGCTGCCTGCCGAGGCGACCGCTTTCGACGACGTCCCCGAGCCCGGTTCGGCGGCCGCCCGGGCCGGCCTGCTGCCCGGTGACGTGATCGAGGAGGTGGACGGCCGCCGCACGACCGCTCCGGCGGTCGCCTTCGCGTCGCTGCTCGAGACACCCAAGTGGGGCAGCCCGCTCACTCTCATGGTGCGCCGGGGCGTGCCGCAGCCCTACTCGACCCATCCGCGGCTCGACCTGTTCGTGAGCGACTCGAGCCCGCACCCGATGAAGACCTTCGGCTGCACGATCTGCCACGAAGGGCAGGGGAGTTCGACCAGCTTCAAGTGGGCCTCGCACACGCCCAACTCACCGAAGGAGGCCCATCGCTGGCACGAGGAGCACGGCTGGTTCAACAACCACCACTGGATCTTCCCGATGCGGCCGGAGCGGTTCGAGGAGTCGAACTGCCTGAAGTGCCACCATCAAGTGGTGGATCTCGAGCCGAGCGCGAAGTTTCCCGAACCTCCCGCGCCCAAGCTCGTCGAGGGCTACCAGCTGGTCCGCCAGTACGGTTGCTACGGCTGCCATGAGATCAACGGCTGGGCCGGTCCCGACAAGCGGATCGGCCCCGACATGCGGCTGAACCCCAACTATCACGAGGTGGCTGCCGCCATCGCCGCCGACCCGGGGCTCGCCGGCCTCGGCGAATCTGCCGTTCGCTGGGCGAAGGAAGTCAAGACCAGCCCCGACGGTCGCGCCGCCCGCGACCGGCTGCGGGAGGCGATCCTGGCTGACGCTGCCGAGGGCGAGGATGGCAGCCTGCTGCCGCGGACCCACGAACTCGCGTCGCTGCTCAAGGAGCCCGAGACGCCGGGCCAGTTCCCCAAGGTGGGGCCCAGCCTGCGGCACGCCGCGGCCAAGCTCGGCTTCGACTGGGCCTACGCCTGGCTCCGGAACCCGCAGGAGTTTCGCCCGTCGACGAAGATGCCGCGATTCTTCGGCCTCTGGGAACACCTCGAGGGGAAGGGGCTGGAGGAGTCGCGACGGTATGAACCGATCGAGATTCGCTCGATGATCCACTACCTCGGTGCCGCGAGCGAGCCCTTCGAATACATCGCTCCGGCCGGCGGTATCACCGCGGCCCCTGACGTGGCCCGCGGCAAGAAGGTGTTTCAGCTACGAGGCTGCCTGGCCTGCCACAAGCATGCGGATTTCCCGGAAGCGACGAGCACCCACGGCCCTGAACTCTCGCGGATCGGCGCCAAGGCGGCAGCCCATCCCCGGGGCAGGGAGTGGCTCTACAGCTGGCTGCGCGAGCCGGCGCGGTATCACCCCAAGACGATCATGCCCAACGTGCTCCTGGAGCCCGAGAAGCTCGCCGACGGCACGGTCGCTGATCCGGCCGCCGACGCGACCGAGTATCTCATGACCTCCGGTCGCGACTGGAAGCCCGCGGCCGACTGGGACGTGAAGACGCTCGACGGCTCGGTGGCATTCCCGATGGCCTCGGCCGGCGGGCTCTCCGACGACGAGCGGAAGGCGCTCGACGAGCTTGCACTCATGTATCTCAAGGAACGGTTCCCGACCGCGCGGGCCGAGGCGGTGCTGGCCCAGGGGCTCGATGCCACGCAGGTCGCAATCAAGGGAGACGAAAACGTCCTCGTCGGTCTCGACGAGGCAAGCCGCGACGCCACGCTGCTGGCGTACGTGGGGAAGAAGACGCTGGCCAAACTCGCCTGCTACTCCTGCCACGACATCCCCGGTTTCGAGGATGCCAAGCCGGCCGGTGCCGCGCTGGCCGACTGGGGCCGGAAGGAGTCTTCGCGGATCGCATTCGAGCAGGCTTCCCACTTCGTGATGCACCAGCTCGCGGCCGGCCACGGCCACGGTGGCCACGGCGGCCAGGCGGCGGAGGATGGCCACCCGCATGACGAATCGGGCCACGCGGCCGCCCCGGCGAATCCCTTCGCCACCGATCTGGCCTACGTCGTCAAGGGGGACGAGGTCCACGTCGATCCCCTGAGTGTCGACCCGGACACCGGGTACTTCCTGGAGAAACTCCTGGGCCACGAGCGAGAGGGCTTCCTCTGGCAGAAACTCCGCGCCCCCCGCAGCTACGACTACAAGAAGGTCGAGAACAAAACCTACAACGAGCGGTACCGGATGCCGCAGTTCCCGTTCGACGATGAGCAGCGGGAGGCCGTCATGACCTTCGTGCTCGGCCTGGTGGCCGAGCCGCCGGCGCCGCAGTTCGTCTACCAGCCCTCGCCTCGGGAGCAGGCCCGGCTCGACGGCCTCGTGGTGGCCGAGCAGTTCAACTGCGGCGGGTGTCACACCCTCGCCATGGACCGGTGGGACGTCGCCTTCCGGCCGGGAGCGCTCGGCGAGGGCAGCGAGATCCCCGACTATCCGTTCCTCGCGCCACGATTCACGCCGGCGCAGGTCGTGGACTCCCTCCGGGCCGATTCCGGGGGCCGTCATCACGCATCGCTGGTGGGGATGCCGGTGCTCGACCCGGAGACGGGCCGGCCGCAACTGGTGGACGAGGATGGCGTGCCGATCGAGGAGGATGACGACGAGGCGGTGCCACATCGGCCGATCATGCTCTGGCACGATGCGCTCGTGGACGGCGAGGCCCGTCAGGTTGGCGGCCCCAACCTGCTCGTGCCCGAGGCGGCGATCAAGGCCGGCCGGCAGTTTCCGGCCCGGGGTGGCGACCTCGCCCGGCTGCTGTTCCCGGTCGTGATCGCCGACGAGAAGCAGGTGAACCCGAATGTGAAGCCCGAGGATGCCTGGGGCTGGCTGCCGCCTCCGCTTGTCGGAGAGGGCAAGAAGGTTCAGTCGGCGTGGCTGCACAAGTTCCTGCTCAACCCGCACTCGATCCGGCCGCCGGCCGTGATGCGGATGCCGAAGTTCAACTGGAACGCCGCGCAGGCGGCGACCATGGTCGACTACTTCGCGGCCGTGGACGGTGCCGAGTATCCGTACGTGTACGACCCGCGGCTCGACGAGGCGAGCGTGGCCCAGAAAGAGATGGCCCGCGCCGGCCACCTGGAAGGCGCCCTGCGGATCGTGACCAACACCAACTACTGCGTGAAGTGTCATCTGGTGGGCGACTACACGCCACCCGGCAGCGTCAAGGCGCTGGCGCCGCAACTGGAGCGGATCCACGAGCGGCTCCGTCCCGGCTACGTCCACGACTGGATCGCCAACCCCAAGCGCTTCCTGCCCTACACGGGCATGCCGGTGAACATTCCCTTCGACAAGCCGGTCAGCCAGGATCTGTATGCGGGCACCAGCGCGCAGCAGTTCGACGCGCTCACGGACCTCCTGATGCACTTCGACCTGTTCGCCAAGCGGAATCTGTCGCTCGAGGCGTTCCTCAAGGCGGAGCCGCCCCCCGCCGCGGCGTCGAAACCCGTCCCCGAGCCGACGAAGGAGGCCGCTGCCGGCCCGGGGCCCGCCCCGACCGATGCCGCCGCGGCCGGGTCGTCCCCGGCGGCGAACCGCCTAAAATGACCGGTCGTGAAGCCTCGAACCCACCTTCGGTTCCGTATCGACCCGCCAGGAGATTCGCCATGATCAAGCCACATAGCCCGCTCCCCCCGCTGACGATCCTGCTCGCCCTGGCCGTCGCCTGGAGCCTCGTCGCTCCGGCCGGGGCCGACGACTGGGGCACGCTCAAGGGGCGGTTCGTGCTTGGTGGCGAACTTGCAGGGCCCGCCGCCCTGACGGTCGACAAAGACGTCGAGGTCTGCGGCAGGCACAAGCTTGTCGCGGAGGAACTGGTGATCGGGGAGGGGAAGGGAGTGGCGAACGTCGTGGTGTTCGTCCGCGACAAGAAGGTCAAGGTCAAGCCGGAAGTCGCCGCCGCCGCGAAGGAGGCGAAGCCGGTGCTCGACAATCAGAACTGCCGGTTCGAGCCGCACGTGCTCTTCGTGCAGGCCGGGCAGGAACTGACGATCAAAAACTCCGACACGGTCGGGCATAACAGCAACATCGCCACCGTGAAGAATGCTCCGTCCAATAATCTGATCCCGGCCGGCGGAGAGGTGAAGGCGAAGTTCTCGGCCGACGAGGCTGTCCCCGCCCAGGTCACCTGCAACATCCACCCCTGGATGAAGGGCTGGCTTGTCGTCCGCGACAACCCCTATGCCGCCGTCTCCAAGGCCGACGGCTCGTTCGAGATCGCCGACCTTCCGGCCGAGGAGATCGAACTCCAGTTCTGGCACGAGAAGGCCGGCTACCTGGGCGAGATGACGATCGGCGGCAAGAAGGAGACGGTCAAGAAGGGACGGATGAAAAAGGCGATCAAGGCCGGCGACAACAACCTCGGCGAGATCGTTCTTGACGCGGGGCTGTTCAAGT
>JBJTPO010000499.1:0-1498 GCA_046075145.1 Planctomycetota bacterium | reverse complement strand
GTCCGCGCGCTCCTCGACACCGCCCCCGTGCGGCGGCTGGCCCGGATTTCGCAGCTCGGGCTCGTGGCGCTCGTCTACCCGGGGGCCACCCACACCAGGCTCGAGCATTCGCTCGGGGTCTACCGCCTGGCGCTCGAGTTCCTCCGCCGGCTGCGTCGTGACGAGCGATTCGATCATGCTGTATCGCCCGACGATGCCGCCGCCTTCGTGGCCGCGGCCCTGCTCCATGACGCGGGCCACTGGGCCTACTGCCACCCGCTCGAGGACATGGGCCTGCCGGAACTGCCGCGACACGAATCGTTGCTGCCCGCGATCCTTGGCCAGGGCGAGATCGCCGTGGTGCTGCAGTCAGCGTGGGGGCTCGATCCGGCCCGCGTCGCCGGCCTCGTGGCGGGAACGGCGACCGACCCGGCCGGCCGCATCCTCCAGTCGCTGCTCTCCGGCCCGATCGACGTCGACAAGATGGACTATCTCGCCAGGGACAGCCTCCATGCGGGTGTCCCCTACGGCCGCCACTTCGATCAGGACCGACTGCTCGCGAGCCTCTGCCTCGACGAGGCGGGCACGGCCGTCGCGATCTCCGACAAGGGCCGCACCGCCGCGGAACTGATGGTCTTCGCCCGTTACGTGATGTTCAGTGAGGTCTACTGGCACCACGCCGTGCGGGCCGCCACGGCCATGCTGCAGCGGGCCGTGTGGCTCGTGCGGCCTGCGATCGAGCCACCGACGCTCGTGCGCACCGACGACCGAGGGTTCGCCGACTGGCTCACCGCCGCCGCCACGGGCACCGCGGCCGAACCGCTCGTCGCCGGCCTGTTCGGCCCCGTGCGGCGGCTGCTCAAGCGGGCCGGCAGTTTCGACGCGGCCCACGCGCCGGACGTGCATGCGGCCCTGGCGGGCCGGAGCTACGCCGAGATGGTCGACGTCTCCGCGCGGCTGGCTGCTTCGCTCTCGCAGCGGCTGGGACGCCCGATCGCGGCGGCCGGGCTGATCGTGGATGCCCCACCGGCCGAACGCGAGGTCGAGTTCCGCCTTCAGGTCTGCGACCGCGACGGAGGCCGGTGGCAAAACCTGGCCGCGGTCTCGCCCGTGGTGCGCAGCCTGGCCCACGAGCAGTTCGACGATCTCGTGAAGCGCGTGCGGGTGTTCGCCGCGCCGGACGACGCAAAGGCCATCGCCGGCTGCGGCGAACTCGACCGCCTGCTGCTCGAAGCGTCAGGAGCCTGACAGGCTCACTCGACCGGACCGCCGGGCAGCTTGCCCTGCTCGATCAGGGCGCCGAACGTGGGCGCCGAGGCGTCGGCCGGATTGCTCGACTCCTTGGCCACCGTCTCGAGCGCCTGGCGGATCTTGTCCTTGTTGTCCTTGTCTTCCTTCTTGTCGAGGAGCTTCGCCAGCGCCTCGCCGTAGGCGTTGCGGTCCTTCTTGCTCTTGCCCTTGTGGCAGACGTTGCACTTGGCCGCCTCGACCTCGGCGGCCAGCGGCGAGCCTTCCTTGA
>JBJTPO010000498.1:0-7467 GCA_046075145.1 Planctomycetota bacterium | reverse complement strand
GCGCCGCGAAGGCGGCGGCGACGCGGTCGTGCCAGTCGCCGAGCCACGAGCGCAGCCCCTCTCCCTCGGCCGCGAGGCGCACGAAGACGAGTTCGCCGCAGGTCTCCACCGGGAAGGTGACCAGCGCCGCGTTCTCGCGGTCGAAGGGCTTGAAGCAGCCGCCGTCGGGCACCTTGCTCACGCGGCCGTCGATGCCGTACTCCCAGCCGTGGTACTGGCAGGTGATGCCGGGGGCGTGGCCGCGGGCGGATTCCGTCAGCAGGCAGTGGCGGTGGGAGCAGATGTTGAGGTAGGCACGCAGCCCCTCGGGCGTGCGGCGCAGAAGCAGCGGGCGGCCCGCGACCTCGGTGGTGAGGAAGTCGCCTTCGCGCGACAGGTCGCCGGTGAGGCAGACCGGATGCCAGGCCCGCAGGAACAGGTTTCCAACTTCCGCCCGATGGACCTCGGGCGCGGAATAGTCCGCGGGCTTGAGGGCGTATTCGAGCTGTTCCTTGTGGACGAACATGCTCCCGACGGTAGTTCGCGCCCGGCCACGAGGCAAACCCGCCCGCCGGTCATCGCGGCTGCTGGAGCAGCCCTTCGGCAAACCGCAGCCGCACGCCCAAGGCCTGGTCGTAGCGGGCCTGGAGGTTGGCCAGTTCGGCCGGCGTCGGAGGCCGGCCGTAGAGCAGCCGAAACACCTCGCTCACGTAGAGGTCGCGGCTGCGACCGCACCGCTCGAAGATCTCCGAGCTGCTGAGAATGCCGGCCTGCACGTTGGCCATGGATCGGCCGCGGTAGAGTTCGGCCATCCAGACCTCGGTCTCGAAGTTTCGCGGCGGCCGGCCGAGATAGGTGCGGATCCACTGGTCGATCTGGTCGCGGGGCTGGAGGCTCGGCTGCGGCCCGGGCGGCGGCTGCTGGCCCACGAGCACGAGATCGACCTGCTGGTCGCGGTCGATCGCCGCCAGCGGCGTGGGCTGGCCGGTCTGCATGATCACGCGGCCCCCGTGCTCCACGCGGGCCTCGACGGCATAGCGATGGTTGGCCTGGAGCACGGGCAGGTCGAGCCGGTAGATCATCGGCAGGTCGGTGGACGCCATCTGCCCCTGGGCCACGACCACGTCCTGCCACTGCGGGAAGGTCACGTCGAGCACCCGCACGGCGATCACCGCCTAGGCGGGGAGTCGCGTGCCGCTCGGGCCGAGGAGCCGCCCGGACACGCCGCGGCTCGCCGCCCCGAACCGCACGCCGGCGTTCTCGAGCGTGCCCGTCCGGCCGTCGCGCACGAGCACGGTCACGCCGCCCGCCGCATCGACGCGACGGGCAAGCTCGTCACCGACGTCGAACAGCCGGTCGCCGACGTAGCCCACCTGGTAGCCCCCCACCGTGACGAGCGTGTCGCCTGCCTCGATGCCCGTCGTCTGGGCGACCGAGCCTGGGGCGACGCCGACCACGAGCACGCCCGTCGGCGTGTTTTGCACGTTGATGCCCAGCCGGTAGGTGCCTGGCCGGGGCGGCGATGGCGGCAGGTAGCGGGTCTCGCCGCCGGCCGGAATCACCGCGAGCTCGCGATCACGCACGTCTTGCGCAGGGGCGGTGTCGGTCGCCGCCATGCCGAATGCCAGGGCCGCGGCCAGCGCGACGAGGAGACGATCCTGAGCCATCATCGCTGCACCGGCCGACCGAGCCGCTCCTGTTGGGCGAAGATCTCGCCCCGGGTCAGGGGCCCCAGGCCGTCCTTGGCCACATCGAGCTGGCCCGGATAGCTGAGCACGTAGGCGACGAACTCCCGCGTGGCCGCCGGCCAGTCGCCCTCGGTCGGCACGATGACCGCGATGAACAGCGGCCGCTCGTCGGGCGAACGCTCCGAGCCGGGCACCGCGTCTTCCGGTGGCGTCGCGTTGGCCGGCAACGCGAGTGGCACCGCACGGATGCCATCCCGGGCCGCCGCCGCCGCGCCCACGAGCCCGAGGCCGCCGCGATCCTTGGCGACCGCCTCGGCCACGGCCGAGATCGAATCCGCGTCGGAGATCGTGCCCCGCCATCCGGCCTGGCCGCCGAGCAGCTTCTCCAGGTGCCATCGCGACCCGGAGCCCTTGCCCGGGCCGTGCACCGTCACGGCGAGGTCGCCCCAGTCTGCGGCGTCGAGCCAGCGGCCCCAGCGGGGCGGCCCGTCACCCGTGGACGGCCGCGGCCCGGGCAGGATGCCGGTCTCTGGCGACCACGGCAGGGCGGTGACCGGATTCGACTCGTGGACGATCCACACGAGCGGCTCGAACGCCGCGGCGATCACGATCGGCTTGCGGCCAGCGGCCGTCACGGCGGCCAGCTCCGCGGCGCTCATCGGCCGGCTCAGCAGTGCGACGTCGGCCTTGCCTGCGGCCAAATCCCGCCAGCCCGTGTCGGTGCTCGTGCGATCGAGCGTCACGGTGGCGGCGGGATGCACCCGCATGAAGCCCTCGGCCCAGAACGCGGCCGCCTTCTCGAGCGTGCTCGAGCCCGAGAGCTTGAGGCTCCCCTCGACGGGAGCCGCGGGCCGGTATTCCAGCGTGGCCAGTTCGGCGAGCGGGTTCTCGGCCGGCGGCTCACGATCGTCGGCGAGCACCAGGCAGGAGGCCGCCAGCGCGCCGGCGAGAGCGAGAGAAGGCCGCCGCAAGGGCTGAACGCAGAGGGATGAACGCATGGCTGGTCTCCGAGGCGAGAACGGGGAAGCAGCGTAAGCCCCGGGCATGGCGGCCGCCTATGCCAGATCCTGGGCGGCACGACCGCCGCCGCGGTCAGCCGCCGTGCCGCTCGATGACGAGCGGCTCGGCCGAGCGGATGTCGCCGATTCGCAGCGCGGCGCGGCCCGAGAGCAGGTCGTCCACGAGGCTGCCCACCACCTGGGCCCGCCAGCCGCGGGAGAGGAGCGGCTCCCGATCGAGGTCGCCGTAGCCGAGCTTCCAGGCGAGCAGGTCACGCATGTCGGAGGCGGTGCCCACGAGCGCGGGCGCGAGCTTGAACTGCCGGCAGAGGCCCGCGACGGCCGTGGCCATGAACTGGCCGAGCATCGCCAGATGCGGCGGCGGAGCCTGTCGCCGCTCGCCGCCGGGCAGGTCGCCCTCCGGACAGTCGAGCCCCCGCTGGATCGCCTCCGAGAGCCCCCGCATGATGTGCCGCAGATCCGACCGCTGCATCCCGCGGACCGCCGCGATCTGCTGCTCTCCCGCCGTCTTCCTCTTGCAGAGCTCGACGAGCAGGTCGTCCCGCAGGACCCGCTTCGGGGGCATGTCCCGCTCTTCCGCCACGGCGTCGCGCCAGTGCCACAGCTCCCGGGCCACCGCCAGCTCGCGGCGGGAGAGGTTGCCCAGGCCCGCGACCCGCCGCCACCGCTTGCGGACGAACGACTCCTCGACGTCATCCTGCCAGGTCGCCATCTCGGCCGCCATCCAGGCGGTGCGGCCCAAGTCCTCGAGCTTGTCCTCCATCGTCCGCCACAGCCGCTCCAGATGCCGCACGTCGTCGACGGCGTAGGCCAGCTGCGAGTCGGAGAGCGGCCGCTTCCGCCAGTCGGTCCGGGTCTCCCCCTTGTCGGCCTGCTCGCCGAGAAACCGCCGCACGATCGCCGCATAACCGGCCGGGTAGTCGTGGTCCACGAGTCCCGCGGCCACCTGCACGTCGAAGAGCTTCGCGGGCCGGGCCTTGATCGCGTGGAGGATGAATCCCATCTCCTCGCGACCCGCGTGCACGACCGTCGTCCGGCCTGGCTCGGCGAGGAGCCGCCAGAAGGGCTCGATCTCGCGGACGGCCAGCGTGTCGACCACCGCCAGCACCCCGGGCGCCGCTACCTGCAAGAGGCAGAGCTGGCTGCGGTAGGTGTGTTCCGAGACGAACTCGGTGTCGAAGGCGATGAAGGGCTGATCGGCGAGCCGGTCGACGAGTTCCCGAAACCGGGCCTCGCTGGTGACGACGTCGAAGGATTCGCGGGCTTTGGCTGCCTTGCTCACACCGATGATCTTACCGTGCCGAAGCGGCGCTGCACGACACCGCTACAGAAACAGGAACGCCGCGACGGCCAGCACCGGCAGCAGGATGCCGCAGCTGTAGAGGACATAGCCGAAGAAGCTCGGCATCTTCACCCCCGCCTGCTCGGCGATCGCCTTGACCATGAAGTTGGGGCCGTTGCCGATGTAGGTCATCGCCCCGAGGAACACGGCCCCCAGGCTGATCGCCGCCAGCCGGCCCACCTCGACCCCCGCCATCATCGCCGCCCCCGCCTCGGCCGGCAGGGCCTGGGCCGTCTTGAAGAACACGAGATACGTGGGGGCGTTGTCGAGCACGCTGGAGAGGGCCCCGGTCACCCAGAAGAAACCCTGCGGCGAGGTGATCCCGAGCTCACCCCCGCGCTCGTTGAGGATCGCCAGGGCCGGCTGCATGCAGATGAAGATGCCCACGAACAGCGCCGCCACCTCGAGGATCGCGAAGTAGGTGAAGCCGTTGCGGCGGCGGACGTCGGCCGATCCCAGCAGCAGCGACAGGCCGACGAGCCCGAGCAGCACCGTCTCGCGGAGATAGATCCAGGGGTGCCAGGTCGTGCCGGGGAACGGCTTCGACGGGTCGAGCAGGGCCACCGCCGCGATCACGCCGGCCATCAGCGGAAGGTTGGGCCAGAGGCCCTCGACGCGGATCCGGCCGGCCGTGTGCTCGTCGCGGGAGAGGTCGCGGCGCGACTCCCGCGGATAGGAGAGGAACGTGTCCCAGAGCCAGTAGATCGCCAGCACGACGACGTTGACGAACAGCCACTCCCGCCAGAGCGACATCGTCCACAGGAAGTCCACGCCCTGGAGGTAGCCGAGGAACAGGGGCGGGTCGCCGATCGGCAGCAGGCAGCCGCCGCAGTTGCAGACCAGGAAGATGAAAAACACCACCGTGTGCACCACGTGCCGCCGCTGGCGATTGGTCTCGAGCAGCGGTCGGATCAGCAGCATCGCCGCGCCGGTCGTGCCGATCAGGCTGGCCGCGAGGGCGCCGATCCCGATGAAGGCGGCGTTGACCGTGGGGGTGGCCGCCAGATCCCCCTCGATCCGCACGCCGCCGGTGATCGTGTAGAGCGCGAATAGCAGAATGATGAACGGGAGATACTCGGCACACAGCGCGTTGACGAGCACCGTGCCGGCCACGCCCCACGCGGGCCCGGTCGCCGCCGGGGCCACCACGCCGTGGGCCGGGAAATGAAGCTCCACCTGCTCGGCATGGGCAAACAGATAATAGGCCACCGTCACCGCCGCCAGGATGGCGGCCACGAGCAGCTTGCTCGAGTTGTGTTCCCACCAGTGGGCCAGGCCGGGCACGAGCGGAAGCGCGGCGATCAGGCCGAGCAGCACGACGAACGGAATCACCGTGACCAGCGGCGGGGCGGCGCCCGCTGTGTGGTCGGCGTCGGCGTGGTCGTCGTGACCCGGGACCTGCTCGCCCGCGGCCGGGGCGTGGTCGTCGCCATGATCGGCCGTGTGGTGGCCGGCTTGTGCCTCGACCAGCAAGTCCCGACCATGCTGGGGCCAGCCGAGGGCCGCCGCCACAAGGTAGGCTGCGAGGGCCAGGCCCACCCCGGCCAGGGTGCGGGCCGAACCCGACCCAGCCGGGCCGCCGTGCGATCCGTCGTGGCTGGGAAGGTCGTGCATGGCGTCCGTGCTGGCAGGAATCGGCTCGTCGGGAAGCGTGGAGCCGGGGACGAGGCCAGAATCGTATGCCAGCCGGCGGGAGAGCGGAAGCGGAATCATGGAAGCGGCCAAGCGACGGGAGGTCTGGCTCCGGGGCAACGTTCGTCCGGTGGCGGGGCTGGCCGTGATCACGATCGTCGTCGCCGCCGCCATCGTCGCAGGCTTCGCGGCCGCCGGCCTCGCTCCGGCTGCTTGGCTCGCGGGGGGCCTTGCCGCGGCCCTGCTCGCCGCGGCGGCCGTCGTGGCCCGCGCCGCGGCTGCGCCGCGGCTCGTGCGTGCCGGCGAGCGGCTCGAGGTCAGGCTTGTGCCCGGGCGGGTGGGGCGGGTGCCGCTCGAGGTGGTGGAGTGCGTGTTTGGCGGGTCTGAGTTGCTGCCGGAACCCGGCGGCGACGAGGCTTCGCCCCGGCTCCGGGTCGGCACGCTCGTCGTCCGATTCGCGGAGCGAGCGACCGAGTGGAAGACGCGGCCCGCGTTCCGACCCTGGGGTACCTGGGATGACGGCAATGCCGTGATCGACGGCCGGTGGTGCGAGCCGCTCTCGCGGGAGACCGTCCAGCGGATCGCCGCCAGCCTCATCGACGCCAAGCGGTCCGTCGCCGAGAGGACCGCGTCATGACCTCCGCCTGGCCGCGGGGCCTGCTCGTGAGCGTGCGGGATGCCGAGGAGGCCGCCGTGGCCGTGGCCGGTGGAGCCGCGATCATCGACGTCAAGGAGCCGCGAAACGGCCCGCTCGGTCGGCCGCCGGCCGAGACGGTCGCGACCGTCGCCGGCGTGCTGCCGCGGCAGATGCCGCTCACGCTTGCCTGCGGAGAACTCGCCTCGGGCGACGAGATCACCGCATACCTTGCGGATGTGCGCCGCGCGCTGCCGCCAGACCTGCCCCCGCCCAGGGCCGTGAAGGCCGGGCCTGCCGGGCTCGCGCTCGATGCTTGGCGAACCGCCTTCAGCCGGCTGCAGGCGCGACTGCCGCCGGGCACCGAGGCGGTGGCCGTGGCGTATGCCGACTGGCGTCGGGCGGACGCGCCGCCGCCCGAGGTTCTGCTCACCGAGGCGATCCGGATGAAGGCCGCCGCGTTCCTGGTGGATACCTTCGACAAGCAGGGTCCCGCGCTGTTCGCCACGATTTCCCCGCAGGCTGTGGCGGCCTGGAGCCGGGCTGCGGAGGCGGCCGGCCTGGCCTTGGCCGTCGCAGGGCGGCTGGCCGGGGCCGACGTGGCAGAAGCCCTCCGGCTCGGGGCCGGGGTCGTGGGCGTGCGATCGGCGGCCTGCGACGGTGGCCGCGACGGTCGGATTGCCGCCCCCAGGGTGCGGCTGCTTGCTAGACTCGCAGGCTCGGGATCCGCCCCGACCCGGCCGATCTCCCCTGCCGTTCCCTCTGGAGTGCACGTGTCGTGAAGAAGGAGTTGGAAGTTCGTCTGCCGCACGGGCTCGATCAGGCCGAGGTCCGTCGCCGTCTCGATCATGGGCTCGCGCGGGCCCGCACGGAGTTCGCCGACAAGGTCACGGCGATCGACGCCGCCTGGGAGACCGACGAGCGGCTCACGCTGGAGCTGACGGTGATGGGGATGTCGATCGCGGGCGACGTGGACGTGCTCCCCGCCGAACTGGTCGTGCGGCTGGACCTGCCGATGATGGCCGGGTTGTTCGCCGGCCGGATCCGCTCGGGCATCGAGGAGCGGCTCGGGGGCATGCTCGAGGCCCCGGCGTGAGTTTCGGCCGGTCGTGCGGGTGGTGACGCCGGCGGTCGGACCGATTATGGCGGTCACGACCGGCGGGCCGGCCGGCG
>JBJTPO010000497.1:0-1086 GCA_046075145.1 Planctomycetota bacterium | reverse complement strand
GGATCCCGGTCGACATCCACCGCCAGCTCTCCGAGGAGATGGACCGGGAGGTCTCCACGCTCGAGGGCGTGATGACGGTGCTCAAGTTCGGCGGCAAGTTCGAGAAGGGGGCCTACCAGACCACCGGCGGCCTCCACGGCGTGGGCGTGACGGTCGTCAACTTCCTCTCGGAATGGTGCGAGGTGGAGGTCTGCCGCGAGGGGCACGTCGGGCAGCAGGAGTACCAGCGGGGCGAGCCCACCGGTCCGGTCCGCAAGATGGGCACCACCACCCGCACGGGCACCAAAACCACCTTCAAGCCCGACGCCCAGATCTTCTCGCAGACGAAGTTCTCCTGGGACACGCTCTCCAGCCGGCTGCGGGAACTGGCCTTCCTGAACTCGGGCGTGCGGATCCTGTTTTTGGATGCGGCCAGCGGCAACAACGAAAACTTCTTCTATGAGCGGGGCGTGGAGGAGTTCGTCGAGCACCTGAACAAGGCGAGCGACGCGGTCCACCCCGACGTGATCACGATCCAGGGGGAGGCCGAGGGCGTCTCCTGGGATATTGCACTCCAGTACACGAAGGAATACACCGAGAGCCTCCGCAGTTACGTCAACAACATTTCGACCACCGAAGGGGGGACGCACGTCTCCGGGTTCCGGGCGGCGCTCACCCGGGCGATCAACGCCTACGGCAAGAAGACCGGGATGTTCAAGGATCTCGTGCCCACCGGCGAGGATCTCCGCGAGGGCCTGACCGCCGTGATCAGCGTCCGCGTGCCCCATCCGCAGTTCGAGGGCCAGACCAAGACCAAGCTCGGCAACGGCGAGGTCGAGGGGATCATCAACTCGGCCGTGGGCGACCACCTGGCCAAGTATCTCGAGGAGAACCCCAAGAGCGCCAAGGAGATCGTCAAGAAAGGCGAACTCGCCGCCGAGGCCCGCGAGGCGGCCAAGAAGGCCCGCCAGCTGCTGCGGGAGCGGAAGGGGGCGCTGTCCGGCGGCGGCCTGCCCGGCAAGCTCCGCGACTGCACCAGCCGCGAGGTGGAGAAGTGCGAACTGTATCTGGTCGAGGGCGACAGTGCCGGCGGCTCGGCCGAGGGGG
>JBJTPO010000496.1:0-6677 GCA_046075145.1 Planctomycetota bacterium | reverse complement strand
TCGCGCGGCCTGCTGACCAGAGCCGGGTCGCGGCCACGACATTCGCCACGGGGCTGTCTTTCCCGACGAGCATGGCCGAGCTTGCGGACGGCTCGCTGCTCGTAGCAGAGAGTGCCGGGACGTCGCTGTTCGGCTCCATGTCCGGCCTAGGTGAGGTCCACTTCGACATCGGCGCGGTGGCCAACCGCCTCGCCACGCCGCCGAATGCGACGGTCGCACTCTCCGGTGGCGGCCTCACGTTCAGCCCCCCGGCGGTCGTGGCCGACTCGATTCGCCGGCTGCGGGTGAGCGACGCGGTAGGCAACCGCAGCGTGTCGTTTTCGGCCGACGAGCTCAACCGGATCCCCGCGGCCGCGATTGACCAGACGGCCGTGGATTTCGGCTTCGCCGACACCTACGTGCGATATGCCGACGGCATGCTCGTGAATCCGAGGGCCTCGGCCACCGATCCGCCGGTCGCGTTCCTGCCGTCAGGTGGTCGCCGCAGCGAGGGCGCGGTGGAGATCGCCATGGCGCCGGCGGGCTTCGGCAGCGAGTTTGCCGGCGGCGTGTTCACGGCGTTCTATGGGATGAGTGGGCAGGCGGGTCTGGCAAACGAGGAAAACCCGCTCGTGTTCGCCGACCCCGCGACGGGTGAGTATTTTCACTTTGTGCCGAGTCAGGTTCACGGGCATCTCTACGGGATGCTGAGCACCGCCAACTCGCTCTTCGTCAGCGACCTTACGTGGATCGGAAAACTCGATGGGGCGGCCGATGGGGTCGCGGCCAACGAGGCCGGAGTCGTTTATAGAATCACGCCTGTGCCAGAGCCGGCCGTTGGGGTCGCCGTCATCTGCGGATCGCTCCTGCTCTTGGCCGGGCGGCTAGAAAAAGCCCGCGAGTGAAGACGCGGAACCAACCCTATCGAGAATGGCCATGCCGGCGAACGCGCCTTTGATCGAGTGGAACGATCCCGCAGCGTCGGGCCGCGGGTGCGACCGTCGCTTTCCTGTCGGCATGCTGCTCATCGCGGCAATCCTCGCCCTGCTCGGCTTGATCGTGGTTTCGCGCTCATGTGCCCACTTTCACCTTGCGTTCGATCTTCTCGCCAACGTCAGTTACTTCCTCGGCATTCCTTTGCTGGGGATTGCCGCGGTGGCCGTTATCACCCGGCAATGGCTCGCCCTGGCGGGAGCGTTGGTCGCTGTATTCGTGAGTGTGATGCCGTTGCTTTCGGCCACGGCCCCGAGGTCGGCCGGAGCAGCCGACGATCCGACTGCGAGCGTCTTGCATTGCAATATTCGCGGGAGTGTGGACGCGTGGGACGGCTTGCGCACGATCATGGATGCCTGCCGCCCAGACCTCGTCTCAGTCGTGGAAATCAGCGACCCGGTGATCGATCGCATCCTCGCCGACGACCGACTCTTGCAGGACTACCCGCATCGCGTGCTTCCTCGCCGCGGGCTCGAGTGGTCGACGGTGATCCTGAGCCGCCATCCGATGCGGCCGCTCCCCGCGCCGGAGATCAAGCCACAAACCCGGATGCAGAGTCTGTTCTCATCGCATCGATCGAATGTCGTCACCCTGCCCATCGGCGAGATTATTTTCTCGACCGAGCATATTCCCAGCCCACGAAACTCGGCGTCATGGACCATGGGAAACGAGCAAATCGTCGCGCTCGGCCATGTCGTGCGCGACCACTATCGCAGCTTCGATCTCCCGATCCTGGTCACAGGCGATTTCAACTCGAGCCCGGCAGGCTACCGCGACGGCCTGATGCGCTCGGCAACGGGCCTGCTCCCCGATCCCGAGTCATTCCCGCCGCGGGGCACCTGGCCCAGTTCATTCCCGCCGTTTCTTCGACTGCCGCTCGACCGCGCTTGGGCCAGCGACCACGTTTCGTTTACTGCCGGCGAGGTGCTGCCCAATATAGGCTCCGATCACCGGCCGCTGTTCCTGAGGTTTTTCCTCGACAATTCCGCCGAGAGTCCGGGTTCCTGAGATTCTCTTTGGTCTCGCCAACCCATCGCTTGCGGATTCGTCACCGGGTCTCTAGCATCTCAGCGCCCCCCTTCGTGGCGGGCGAAATGCCTCTGGCTCCAAGTGGCTCGCTTGCCGCCCCCGCCCCGCCTACCGTCGAGCGAGTAGTCTATGCCGTTTTTCCACGGGCCCCGCGCCTCCCGTGGCATGCCCCACGCCCTTCTCGTCAGCATTCTTGCGCTGGCTGGCATCTCCGGCGTCACCGCCCGCCTGGTCGTCGCGGCTCCGCTCAGTGTCTATAGCATCGGCAACAGCCTGACAGTGGATCTGCGAGCGAGCGGTGGTGTGGAGTATCTCTCGCTATCCGAGGCCCGGCCGATCTCGCACGATTACCACCCACGCTGCGGCTCTTCGCTGGCCGGCATCGTCGCCAACATCACGCAGACGTGCGTGCCCTCGTTTGCTTTAGGAAAGTTCAGTGAAGCCTTTTCCCCGGCCGCCTCGCACACGATCGATGTAGTAACCCTGCAGCCGTTCTACGGCGCGACGATTCGGCAGGAGGTCGCCGCCGCCCGCAGCCTCATCGAGGCCATCCGCGCGAGTGATGCGGGCAGGGATGCCCGGATTTTCGTTTACGCCACCTGGCCATCGCAATCGGACGGCCCGCTCCTCCAGGCCTGGGCCCGTGAAGACATCACGCTCGACTCCCCCTTCCGGCCCTCTCGGAAGTCGTACGACCTCTTTCTCGACGCCGTCCACGAGTTCGAGCCCAGTGCGGCTCTTGTGCCGGCCGGCCACGCCTGGGTTGCCGTCGCTGAAGAACTCGCTCAGCAAGGCGCTTTCAACGGGATCAGCGGGGTTGCTGATCTTTACCGCGACGACATCCACGCCAGCAATCTTGGCCGATACGTCGCAGGCCTCACGGCATACTCGACCATCTACGACAAATCACCTGTCGGGGTCGGCAGTGCGTGGATGTATTCAATCAATGGATATGGAACTGCGCCGCAGACCAATGATCTGTCGACCCTGCAAGAAGTCACCTGGCAAACCGTGCAGGCTGTGCCCGAACCCGGCTTCGCTACAGAG
The DNA here is from genome assembly GCA_046075145.1 of Planctomycetota bacterium. Classification (GTDB taxonomy): domain Bacteria; phylum Planctomycetota; class Planctomycetia; order Pirellulales; family UBA1268; genus QWPN01. The sequence goes on along the minus strand of JBJTPO010000496.1, from coordinate 3,629 downwards.
ATTGGCCTGATCGCAGCGATTATCCTTGTCGCGGGCTTTCGCAGAATCAGACGAATCTAAACTCATGCTATTTCTGCCGGAACGTCTATTGACTGCGACATTCGTCCCGGGAGGATTCGCATTTGCGGGGCCCGGGCGCTGCTCACGGGCTTCTAGGGCGGGGCTTCATCCGGATCTGGCAAGCGGCGATCGTCAGTCGCGATCGACAACGCACGAGCCAAGTCTCCATCGAGCACTTTGGCGAAATACCTCGCGCCGTCCTGCGTCAGGTGGCGAGTGTCCTGACTGATGAAACGGCCATCGGGCGTGAACACAGGCACACGCTTCTCGGCGTCCAAAAGCGGCGTCACCAGGTCGATGAAGCGCGGCGCGAACGCTTGGCTCAACGAATCATTTTCCCTCAGCATCTCATCCGGAACAGGGCTGCGCGCTGCAGTCTTTTGAGTCCGCCAGGAGTTGTAGTAGACGCCGTTGTTTGCGCCGAAGTTCTTCGGGCCGACAACCCAAACGTTGGTGCTGGCCAAGCCCAGTCGCATCAGCAGTTCTGGCGTGCCGCGCGAGACAAACACCACGTCGGCTGCCCCGGCGCGTTCGCGGACGTTCTCGGCAGTCGCCCCGTGATCGCCGTCCCCCAGCGGGGTGTAGTAGCAGTAGCAAATTTCGATGGAGGTGTCGAAGCGCGACTCTCGAAGCACGTTCGCCCAGTCACGCGCAAAACTGTCTCCCACCACGAGGACCTTGACACGCCTTCCATCGTCCGAAAACGGCCGGTCATATCGATACACACGATCGTTATAAGCACCGTGCATGTTCCGCACGAAGGCGTTGGAGGAGATGCCCAACTCGGGCACGTCCCGGATTACGCCGGCCCTCGCATACACATAGCCGGCCAATCCCAGGGTGATACCGTATCCGAGCAGAAGCCATGCCAGCATCGCCCGCAGCGACGAACCCCTGAAGCTTCGAAAAGGCTGCTCCACCGCGCGATACGTCAGGGCCGACAGGCAAACGATCCCCCCCATGACTACGCATAACTGCAACACGCTCATTCGCGGCCACCAAGCATATCTCACGAATGCCAGTACCAACTGGTGCCACATGTAAAGGCTGAAGCTGATACGGCCCACATAGATGCTGATCGGATTCTCCAAAAGGGAGGCGGCAAACCGGTTCCGGCTGTTTGCAGTTGCCAGCACTCCGCAGGTCAAAAAGACCTCCGCCAGCAACAAAACCGTTCCGGACACGCCCGCCAAGGGCAGCAGCAGCACGAGCACAGCTCCGACGAGTGGGATTCCGGAAAACGGATAGTCCACCACCCGCCCACGAAGCAGAACTGCGACGACGCCGCCAATCGCAAGCTCGAAGAATCGATACTTGAGGAAATAGAATCGTTGATAGCCCGCTGGCTCCAGCAAAAACAGGGTCAAGGACACCGCCGCCATCACTCCTATTACCGGCAGAACAAGCCGTGCTCGCTTCCGCTGAAAAGGAACAAACAGAAACGGGTAGAGAAAATAATATTGCTCCTCGATGGCGAGCGACCATGTGTGCATGAGGGGCTTGTATTCGTTGACGACATCCCAGTAGTTACGGGTAGTCAGCGCCTGCAAGACGTTGTTGGCACAGAGACTTGTCGCGATCACGCTCTGCGCGAGATTCTCCAGATCGTCTGGCAGCATGACGACCATGCCGATGATCATCGCTGCAAGAGAGACCACTATGGTCAACGGCAGAATCCTTCTCGCCCGTCGAAGATAGAAGCGTGTAAGAGAGTACATACCCGCTTGGGATTCCCGATAAATAATCCCTGTGATCAGGAAGCCGGAAATCACGAAGAAGATATCGACCCCGAGATATCCCTTCGGCAACACGCCAACGTGGAAGAGGATTGCCGCCGCCACGGCGATCGCCCGAAGGCCATCGATGTCCTTGCGATGCGACTCCGTGGGTAGGAATTGAAAAAACGGTAGCATGCTGAACCGGCCCGTCGCTATTCGACCCAGCGAATCTCTGCCGGAGGACACGTGCCGGCAGCAATCGGCAGAGGCGAGCGACCCGTCCTAGGAGGGAACGGCGGTAACGGCTGTGATGATGCCGAAGGACGTGCCGTCGAGCACCCTCGACCCGATGTTCCACAGGCGTCCCGCCACCACGCGCAGGGAGGAAAATCGCTTCGCATGGTGGGTGAGCACGACACGACTGTCTGTGCGAACCTGTCGTACGCTGAAACCGCTCATCTGGACCGCTTTTCTGAGGCTTGTCACAGTAAAGAAGTTGAGGTGCTCGGGCGGGCAGATGAATGGATCCCGCCGCCCGAGTAGCCGATATACGCCCCCGAAGTTGGGCACCGCCACCATCAACAGACCGTCGGGATGAATGAGTTGCCGGGCATGCCGGAGCCAACCAATCGGGTCGATGGCGTGCTCCAGCACCTGACTCATCGTGATGATGCTGAACGGATCAGGCCACGCGAAGTCCTCGAAGGAACAGCATGCACCCGATGCGTTCGGGATCGTTGTCGCTAGGTCCGTAACCTCGGGCGAAAGATCGAGCAAAACGGGCTTATAGCCGGCCAGCGAGAGAGCGTATGCCAGCCCGCCATAACTCGCACCGACATCGAGGGTGAACCCAGCTCGCGGCGCACCGGCACGGCGCATTTCTTCGACTGCGGCAAGCCAGCCCGCGCTTGCTTCGGCAGGAGCCGGAGAGGCTGCAGAATGGGAGTGACTATTCTGACTCGAACAATAGTGGTGACGAAGGAAATCCGCCGATGGTCGGTTGCTCACAAAACCGTGCCCGCAGTACCGGCACTTTCGAACGTCCCAATCGATCTCCTGCGACCGTTTGGCGACGAAATGCCTTGTTTCACCGCCGCAGATTGGGCACCCGACTTGGTCGTCGGAATAAAACGGTGTTCTCCGCGTGCGGATATTCGTGTCAAGTCGCATGGGGTTTGTCTCGCGGTGGAACATTTCCCGTAACAGCGCCTAACCGCGATGACGTCGAGACTGTTCTCACTTCCGTGGTCAGCAACTCATCAAAGCGAACAATCGCTCGCGAAACTTCTCTGGACTGAGGTGCTCAGCCACCCAGCGTCTTGCGTTTTGCCCCATGCTACTGAGCCGAGATGACGAGGCGGTCGCGAACTGTCGAATCCCCTGTACTGCTGCAGCTTCGGAAAGATCCGGCAGTAGCCAGCCGACTCCGCCGCTGGGCCCGGCGGCCATTGGCATTTCGTGGGCGAGGTCATGGCCGGGCGTCGCGATAACGGGCAGGCCGTAAGCGCAAGCCTCGGCCAAGCTGAAGCCGAAATTTTCTCGGTACGAGAGCGAGATGAATCCGTCGGCTGCCAGAAACACCTCGTCCAACTCGTCGCCGTCGAGTTCACCAGTAAATCGCACTTTTTCGGCCGCACATGAGGGCACGATGCCGGCGAGTTCCGGACGCGTCACGTCGTCATCCCGGCCAACAAACAGCAAGGCAAGGTTCTCGACCTCTGCTCGGAGAAAGGCTTGCAGCACGGCATGCGGGCGCTTCATGCTGTGGAGGCGACCCGCGTACAACAAGATCCGAACCCCCTCGCGAATCCCAAGTCTTCCATGGAGGCTTCGCCGCGCGGCATCCCGCCG
>JBJTPO010000495.1:0-9637 GCA_046075145.1 Planctomycetota bacterium | reverse complement strand
GTCTCGGCCCGCAGGCCCAGGAAGGTATCGAGGAAGACGAGCGGCACGAGCCGCCCGCGGATCCGCATCACCGGCGCGGCGGCCAGACCCTCGACCCGGCTGCCGCCTCCGGTCGTACGCACCGGCACCAGCTCGCTCACGGCCGCCTGCGGGATCGCGAATCGCTCGCCGGCCACGTGCACCACCAGCGCGGGCATGATCGCGAGCGTCAGTGGCACGTGCACCCGCACCGTCGTGCCGAGGCCCTTGTGGCTGTGGATCTCGACCGTGCCGCCGATCGCCTCGATGTTGGTGCGGACCACGTCCATGCCGACGCCCCGGCCTGACACGCTCGTCACCTCCCGGGCCGTCGAGAACCCGGGCTCAAAGATGAACTGCAGCACGTCGTCGTCGCCGAGTGCGGCGGCCGCGGCCGCGGTGACCAGCCCGCGGGCCACCGCCTTCTCGCGGACCCGCTCCACGTCGATGCCGCCGCCGTCGTCGCCCAGCTCGATCGTCACCCGGCCGCTCTCGTTGAAGGCCCGGAGTGCCACCCTTCCGGCCCTGGGCTTGCCGGCCTCGACGCGGACCTCGGGCGGCTCGATGCCGTGGTCGATGGCGTTGCGGATCAGGTGGGTCAGCGGGTCGCGAATGCTTTCGATCAGCGTGCGGTCGAGCTCGGTGTCGGCCCCGTCGACCGTGAACGCCACCTCCTTGCCGCAGCCTTTGGCCAGGTCGCGGACGGTGCGGGGGAACCGGCTGAACACGTGATCGACCGGCTGCATCCGGGTCTTGACGGCCGTCTCCTGCAGGGTGTTGGTGACCGTGTTGATCCGCTGGGCGGCCGCGAGCACCGCCGGGTCTTCGGTCTCGATGCTCTTGAGCTCGTTCCGGGCCAGCACCAGCTCACCGACGAGGTCGAGGATCGACGCCAAGAGATCGACGTCCACCCGGACCGTCGACTCGGTCGTGGTGCTGGCCGCGGGCGCGGCGACGACCGCCTCCGCGAGCGGCGGTTCGGCGGCCAGAGGGGCGGGCGAGGCGACGGCGGGCGGCTCTTGATCGGTGCCCTGTGACGAAGCCCGCTCGGCCACGGCTTCCGCGGCCGGCGCCGAGTCCTCGGCGGCGACGGCGGCGAGCTGGCGGGAGAGCTCCCGAAAGTCCTGCTCCCCCTCGGTGCCGGTGGCCTCGATCGCCTGCAGGATCGACCGCACCGCGTCGACCATCGAGTAGAGGGTGCCGGTGATCCGGTCGTCGAGCGACAGCTTCCCGTCGCGCAGGCGGCCGAGCAGGTGCTCGCCGGAGTGGGCGAGGGCTCCGAGCTTCGAGAATCCGAAGAACCCGCTGTTGCCCTTGATCGTGTGGACGGTGCGAAAGATGCTCGCCAGCCGCTGCGGATCGCCCGGCTCGGCCTCGAGCGCCAACAGGTCGCGGTCGAGCTGGTCGAGGTTTTCGGTCGACTCGACCAAGAACTCGCCGATGAACTCGCTGTTGTCACCCATGGGTGGCCATCCGGGAACCTTGGCCCGCCGGCCGCTCGACGGGCAGACCATCGCCCGGTGCCGCCGCGACCCGCACGACTCAACTATACACCCCGAATCGGCACGCTTTGCCGGCTGGCCGGCGGCACGACCCGCAGATGCCGCTCAGGCGGCCGCCGCGGCCGTCAGCCGGCCCGGGTGTCGGCGGACTCGGCCCCTGCGAGCAGCGGCCACAGTTCGTCGATGTCGGGCTTGAAGATGTCACCGATCAGGATGTCGGTAATCAGCGGCTTCGCCTCCTCATGCCGGCGGACGACGCCCCCGAAGTTGAGCCCGTCATAGAAGGCCCGCACGAGCTTCCGCATCCGATTCATGCCGGCGAGATACCCGGGGCCCCAGGCCCCGAGCGTGGCGGCCGAGGTGTCGCCGGCCACGAGCCCCGCATGGATCGCATCGGCGGCGAGCGCTCCGCTCTTGAGCGCGAGCAGGATCCCGGAGGAGTACAGCGGGTCGAGGAAGCCCAGGGCATCCCCGACGAGCACCCAGCCTGCACCGGCCACCTGCTTCGAGCGATAGGAGTATTCCTTGGCGACGCGAAAGGGCTCCGTCCGCTCGGCACCCGCAAGCCGCGGCACGAGCCCCGGACACCGTGCCACCTCGTCGGCGTAGACCACCGTCGGATCCTTCGACGCCCGCCCCTGAAACAGATACTCGTGGTCGGCCACGACGCCGACGCTGGTCACGTCGCCCTCCAGCGGGATGTACCAGAACCAGCCCTTCTTGCCTTCGAGCTGGAGCACGAGCGTGGCTCCGGCATCGCGGCCGGTCTCGCGCGTGGCCCCATTACAATAGGTCCAGATGGCGGCCTTCTTGAGGTCGGGATCCCACTGCCGCAGCCCGAGCCGGTCCTGGATCACCGTGCTTTGCCCGGCCGCATCGACCACCACGCGAGAGCGGACCGTCCGTTCGACGCCGGCCTCGTCAACCACCCGCACCCCCACGGCCCGGCCGGCCTCGAACACGACCTCGAGCACCCGCACGCCCTCGTGCACCTCGACACCCTTGTCCCGGGCGTTGTCGAGCAGCAACTGGTCGAACTCCCGGCGGGTGACCTGCCAGGTCCGGGAGCTTTCATGGTCCTTGTAGTCGGCGAAGTAAAACGGCGCGGAGAGCTTGCCCTGCTCGGACACGAACTGCACGCTGTGCTTCTCGACGAACCGGCTCGCCCGCATGGTGGGCAGGATCCCGAGCCGTTCGAGTACCCAGAAGGTCTCGGGGATCAGCGATTCGCCGACGTGGTAGCGGGGAAACCGCTCCCGCTCGAAGAGTGTGACGGCATGGCCCCGCTCGGCCACGAGCGTGGCGGCGGTCGCCCCCGCCGGCCCGCCCCCGATCACGATCACGTCCGGATCAGCCTGCCGAATCATGCACTACTCTCCATCACGACCCCGCCGCGGGCCCGCGGATCTCACCTCTTCAGCATAGACTCGCCCCCGCGGCGAGCCACCGCCGGAATCCCCGCGGATTTCCCTCACCGTGACGCGGGCTCGGTGTTGCGATCGGATGCCCATTCGGCGACGCAGGCTCGGGGTGGCCCCGAAGGGGACTGTCCCCTTTCGGCAACGACTGCGGATCCGTCTGAACGACCGCCGCGCGCCACTCCGCGCACGAGCACGGCCGCCCGAAGGTGCGGCCGTCGGCCGGGGCCGAGGGCCGCCAGTTCCGGAGGGGCCATGGATGCCCCTCCGGAACTTCAACTAGCCCTCGAACTGCCGTAGGGCCTCGATGGCAGCCAGGGCCCGGTCCAGGCCGCCCAGACGGCTGACGGCCTTCTGGGCCGCGACCAGATCCTCGACCGAGATCTTCGTGGCCCTCGTCCGCACCGCCTTCGCGCTGCCAGCCGTCGTGGCCACCGGCTTGCCGGCAGCGCCGTTCTTGCGACGGCGGCGGGGCCGGAAGCCCATCCGCTTGAGCACCATGCTGACCTGCGGCGACGAGACCTCGACGCCGTGCTTCTTGAGCGTGGCGATGATCGTGACCGGACGCGGCTTCTCGCCCGCTGACTTCATCGCGGTGGCGACCTTGCGGATCTCCGCGGACTTGTTCACATCCTTGAAAACCTTCGCCTTCGGTCCCTTCACGGCGGGCTTGCTGTCGGTCTTGTCGGTCATTAACTGGCTCTCTCCGGGAACATTCTCTCGCAGCCTGACAGTCACGCTGCTGTAACCTTCCGAAAGCGTATACGTCCGGTGTTACCATCTCAACCCATACGGCCGATTTCACCGGGCTGGCAAACGGTTTGATTCCGTTGGCTACCCACACCGAGGGAGCGACCGTCCGCTCACGCCGCTCATCCCAATCGACTCCCTCGGGCTCGGACTCGCGGCCGTCGCCGGTGGCTGCATCGCGCTACAGGCCGCGGCCAACGGGGCCCTCGAGCAGCAGCTTGGCGAAAAATCGTCCAGTCGCTTGCATGCCGGCGGGATTCAGCGACGATTTCCGAAATCCGCGGGAGTCACCCGCGTCCTCTCACCTGGAAATCGACACTACCATGGCCAAGTCTTCCCGACGGTCCGGCAGTCCTTCCGCCACCTGGCTCACCGCCGCGGAGCAGCGGGTGCTCGACAGCACTGTCGGCTCGGCGCTGGCCACCGCCACGCGCAACCAGCTCCAGAACGCGATCAAGCAGGCCCGCGGTCTGCGCGACAAGTGGCGGGATCTCTTCAACCGCCAATCACTCGTGTCCAAGAAGGGCGCCGCCCGAACCAACGACCCGGCCAATACGCGGTCGCTGGAAAAGGCGGAGCTGTTCAGCGCCGCCGTGAAGCGGCTCGAGGCGCGGATCGAGGAACTGGCCGCTGGCATCTCGGCAGCCGTCGGCGGCAAGCGTGGCGGTGCGAAACCATCCCGCGCGGCAGCCGCCAAGCCGGCGAGCAAGTCGGCGCGGAAGGCCGGTCATCGGGCCGCCCGCTCGAGCATCCGTGAGACCCTCTCCGAGGCGGTCGCCGGCATCAATGCCGCCGGTCGGCGGCTGCTCGGCGTGGCCGAGTCCGCACCCAAGCAGCAGAAATCCACCAAGGCAGCGGCGACCCGCAAAGCAGCGCCGACGGCGGCGGCTCGGCCGGCAACCGGGACCGCGGCCCGTCCGGTGAAGACCGCCAAGGCCGCCCGTTCGAAGAAGGCCCGGCAGGCGGGAAAGCTCAAGGCGCTTTCCGCCACCGACGCCGGCCAGGCGGTTCACTTCGACGTCCGGCAGCAGCGGTCGGCCAAGGCGCGGGCCACGGTCACGCGGCTCAAGCTCGACGGGCTTTCGACCCGGCGCCGCGGCCACACGCTCGCCGCAGGCAAGCGGAAGCAGGCCCGCCGCGACGGCCGCTGAAGCGCGTTCCGATCAGGCGCCTCGTCGGCCTGAAGTGACGTTGTCTCCGGCAGGTTGGAAACCTGCCCCACGGGCGATTCCCTGCCAAGCCCCGGTGGGGCAGACGTGGAGTTTGCCTGAAGCCTGGGCAGCGATGCTGGTCCTGCTCGGTGGGCTGATCTTGGCCGGCATCAGCGTGCTGCCCGAGTGGAACCGGCTGCCGCCGACCGGCCGGGTCACTCCCCGAGCTGGAACAGCCGCTTGAGGGCGTCGATCAGCCCGTGCGGGGGGCCCGCCCGGCTCTCGCTGCGGAGCGAGACCAGCGGCGGATGCAGGAGCTTCGCGGCGTACCGCTCGAACGCCTGGCGGATTTCCGCCCGCTCGGCGTCGCCCAGTTCCGGCAGCCGGCGGAGGAGCCGCTCGTGTTCGGCCTCGCCCGTCTCGCTCCAACCGGCCCTGAGCTGCTCGATCACAGGGGTGGTGGTGCGATGGTTGAGGTCGGCCATGAACCGGAGCGTCTCCTCTTCCACGATCGCCAGCGCGGCCGGCAGCTCCCGCTGGCGGCTCGTGCGATTGGCGGCGCAGGCCGCGGCCAGGTCGTCCACCGAATACAGCCACACACCCGGCAGCCGGCCGATCCGCGGGTCGAAGTCCCGGGGCACCGCGAGATCGAGCACCACCAGCGGTCTGCGCTCTCGGCCGGCGGCGATCGGCTCGAACAGGCCGAGCGGCACGACATGCGACTCCGCTCCGGTCGTGCTCACGATCAGATCGGCCGCCGCGAGTTCGGCCGCAAGTTCTGCGAAGTCGCCCGGCCGGGCGCCCAACCGCGCGGCGAGCTCGACCGCCCGGCTGGCGGTGCGGTTGACCACGGTGACGTCGCGGGCTCCGGCCTCACGGAGGTAGCGGAGCGTTTCGGCGGCCATCTTGCCCGCCCCGATGAGCAGGATCCGCTTGTCGTCGAACCGCTCGAACACGCCCGCGGCGAAGTCGGCCACGGCGACGCTGGGGATGCTCGTGCGTTCGCGGCCCACACCGGTCTCGGTGGCCACCCGCTTGGCCGTCCGCAGGGCGGCCTGAAACATCCCGGCCGTGAGTGGTCCGGCCGTGCCCGCCGTCTGGGCGAGGCTCCAGGCCTGCTTCACCTGCCCGAGGATCTGGGCCTCACCGAGCACCATGCTGTCGAGTCCGGCCGCCACGCCGAACAAATGCCGGACCACCGCGTCGTTTCGCTCCCGCGACACCACCGGCGCGAGCCGCGCTGGGTCCAGCCCACGACACTCGGCCAGAAAGGCCACCAGTTCCGCCGCCTCCGGGGCGGCGGCGACCGACTCGCCGGCCGCGTAGAGTTCCACGCGATTGCAGGTCGAAAGCAGCACGGCCTCGCGGCCGGGAAACCGGTCCCGGAATCGCTCCAAGGCCGCCGCCGCCTGCTCCGCCGAAAAGGCCAGCCGCTCCCGCAACTCGAGCGGGACGGTGCGGTGCGTGCCGCCCACGAGCGCGAGCGTGGTCGCGGCGGTGGTGGCGGCGGTGCTCACGGGCCGTCCTCGCGCGGCGCGGCATCCTCGCGCAGGATCACCGCGGCCGGGCGGTCGGTCGCGACGCCACCGTGCCGGGATGGGATCGCCAGCCCCCAGACGATCCAGCCGGCCAGCACCCCGAGGCTCGCGATCCCCAGCCAGGCCGTGACCCGGTCACCGCTCGGCCGCCGCCGCAGCGCCAGCACCGCCCCGTCTGCGAGCACGAGCCAGGCCACCATCACGGCCATGCGAACGATGACCGAGTCGGTCCAGGGCACCGACTCGGCCGCACCCCGCCGAAACTGGATCGCGTTGAGGATGATGCCGGAAACGAACGCCCCCGCCGCGGCCCACGCGGCCACGGCCAGCGCCCGATGCATGGGCAACGCGAGCCGCTCGAGGCTCGGCATCCGGAAGCCGCGGAGCGGCGGCTCCTTGCGGGACAGCCGGCCCGCCTGGATCAGCCACATCACCCCCGCCACGGCAGCCAGCACCACCGCCGTCGTCCAGACCAGGTGCAGCGCCGCGTGGAACCAGCCCCAGAGCCGCGAGGTCGAGTCCTGGAGCAGCGGCGAGGGCACGTCGGGGGCGAAGGCCGCCACGCCGACGAGCGCCAACACGATCGGGAGCAGGAACAGGCCCACGGGGGTGCGCGGGTTCGAGAGCGTGAGCCAGAGATAGCCCGCCGCCAGGAGCCACGCCAGGAGCAGGTAGAGATCGGCCGGGCTCGAGAGGGGTACGGCCGATTCGGTCGCCGCCCGCCAGCCGAGATAGAGGGTGTGGGCGACGAGGCCGGCGGCGGCGAAGCCGACCATCACGATCCCGCGCACCCCCGAGCGAAATAGGAGCCGTGAGGCCTCGCAACCCAGGGCCACGGCATAGCTCGCCGCGAAACAGACGACGGAGATGCCGGAGAGAAACGCGGTCATGTCATCCGGAAGCGGCGGACCCACGGAGGCTGGTGGTCGGATTCACCAAGCCGACTCGCGGCACCCTCCCCAAAAGTATGTATGCGGCCACGGGGCGAGAGAAGCCCCCTGCGCGAGCAAGGGGGATGACGGCCTTCATGCCGGACGGCTCCCGCGGCCGCGAGGGGGGGCTTCGATGCGACGCAGCCCCCGCCCTGCGGCATCGGGGGTGTGAGCGACGCCTCGCGATTCTATAGTGGGCGATTCCGATGAAGTCTCCCGCCACTGACCCCTCCGCCGATCCGCGTCAGCAGGCTCTCCTGCTGCGGGCCTGCCGCCGCGAGCCGGTGGAGCGGACGCCGGTCTGGCTGATGCGGCAGGCGGGCCGCTATCTGCCCGAGTACCGGGCGATCCGGGACAAGGTCGGATTTCTCGAGCTCTGCAAGACGCCCCGGCTGTCGGCCGAGGTGATGATCGCCACCGTCAACCGGCTCGGCGTCGACGCGGCGATCATCTTCAGTGACCTGTTGCCGTTGCTCGAGCCGATGGGACTCGACCTCGAGTTCACCGCCGGCGAGGGGCCGGTGATCCACAACCCCGTCCGCGAGCCGGCCGACGTCGCCCGGGTCCGTGAACTCACCGACATCGATCGCGTGGGGTTCGTGATGGACACCGTGGCCGCGACCCGCGCCGGCCTCGACGACTCGATCCCGGTGATCGGCTTCGCCGGCGCGCCCTTCACGCTGGCCGGCTACTGCATTGAGGGAGGCACGAGCAAGGCCTGGACGCTCACCAAGGCGTTCATGTACCGCCACGAGGCCGCCTGGCACGATCTGTGCAGCCGAATCGCCCGGGCCGTGAGCCGCTACCTCGTGGCCCAGCTCGACTCCGGCGCGCAGCTCGTGCAGGTGTTCGACAGCTGGGTCGGCTGCCTCGGGCCCGACGACTACCGCCGCTATGTCCTGCCCCATTCCCGGGCCGCGATCGCCGCGGCGGCCGAGCGGGCGCCGGTGATCCACTTCGCCACGGGCAACCCGGCGCTGCTGCCGCTCCTGGCGGAGGCGGGGGGGAGCGTGATCGGCATCGACTGGCGGATCGACCTCGACCGCGGCTGGGAGGCCGTCGGCTTCGACCGCGCCGTCCAGGGCAACCTCGACCCCGTGGTGCTCTTGTCCGACCGCGACACGGTGCGCCGTCAGGCCCGTGCCGTGCTCGCCCGCGCCGCCGGCCGCCCGGGCCACATCTTCAACCTCGGCCACGGCGTGCTCCCGGGCACGCCGGTCGAGAACGTGCTCGAACTGATCGAGACGGTCAAGCAGGGCTGAAGGCGGATGGGGCAACGGTTCTTTGGTCCATCCGGGGTGCTCGTGGGTGGGGCGCCCAAGGCCGAGGTTGGCCGTGGCATCTCGCCGGTCCGTGGGGCAGGTCTGCAACCTGCCGAAACCGGGGGCGGGGCATCAAAGACCACTCACCCCCGAACCGAGCCCTGGCAGACTGCACGTCTGCCCCACAGGTGTGACGCACCGTGTCCATGCTGCTCACGTGGCCTGGAAACCCCTTCGACCCACGGTATTTCCGGAAGACCGGGTTCCTGTTCCGCGCGGTGTCATCAACGAAGCCCCCTTGCGCGAGCAAGGGGGATGACGCCCGCCACTGCAGACGGCTCCGTAGCATCTGCCCGCACGGCTCGCGGCATCCCCCCGGCTTGCGCCGGGGGGGCTTTGATTGCATGGACCGCGTGCCGAAGAGCATCGCGACCCTTCCCAGCGAACCGGAACCATGGGCAGTGCCCGGCATCGCTTGTGGCTTTTGGCCGCCGGGGAAAAGCCGCGGTAGGATGGAGGGTTCGCGTCGCGGCCCCCCAGGGTCGTCTCACGCGGCCTCCGCCCTCCGCCCAGGCCTCATGAAGACCCTCGAAAAACGTCTCTTCCACCTGTTCCCGCCCGCCGACGTCGCCCGGGCCCGCCAGCTCGCGCCCGCCGCCGTCTCCTGCCCCCGCGTGGGGCAGGTGCGGGCCACCGTCGCCGACGATGACGGTGAGCACGAGGTCTGCCTCGATCTCACCGCCCACCGGCGGGGCGGCATGACGCTCGAGAGCCGCTGCTCCACCACCGCGGGCCGGGCCGGCCGACCCTGCGCCGTGCTGGCGGCCGTACTCCTGGAGGTGGATCGCCGCGGCCTGCTCTCGGGGATCCACGACCAGACGCCCGTGACGCTCGAGATCCTGGGAGAGGACGGAGGCTCCGTCGATGCGGCCGACCTCGGCGCCGACGAACCGCCGGTCGCGGAGGCTGACGACGAGATCGCGCTGGCCGCGGCGGTGGCGGTCCGCCGCCGCGCGGCCAGCGGCAGGGGCGGCCCGCGGCTGCCGCCCTGGGCGGCGGAGCTCGA
>JBJTPO010000494.1:0-1878 GCA_046075145.1 Planctomycetota bacterium | reverse complement strand
CACGATTCGCGACGGCGTCGTGTATGCGACCGGCGCCACCGGCTGGCTGCACGCGATCGACGGCGCGAGCGGCAGGGTGACCTGGAAGAAGAACGTCGTCGCCGATCTCGGCCTCGATGCCGAGGCCCACGCGGCGGCCGTGACCTGGGGCCGGGCCGGTTCGCCCTTGGTCACCGAATCGCTCGTGATCGTGCCCGGAGGCGGGCCCGTCTTGCAGCCCGGGCCCGATGGCCGGCGGGCCATCGCGCTGGTGGCCTATGACCGCGCGACGGGCGAGCGACGCTGGGCCGCCGGCAGCGAGCAGATCAGCTACGTGACGCCGGAACTCGCGACCGTCGCCGGCCGCGAGAGCGTCCTGGCCGTCAACGAGTCGCGCGTGGTCGCCTACGACCCGGTCGACGGCAAGGAGTTGTGGGGCTTCGAGTGGCCCGGCCACTCCAACTCCGACGCCACCTGTTCGCAGGCCCGCGTGCTGCCCGACGGACGGATCCTCGTCTCCAAGGGATACGGCATCGGCGCCGCCCTGTTTGCGAGTGCCGCAGGGGATGGCCAGCCGGCCTTCACCGCCGTCTGGCGGCAGCCGGGACTGCTCAAGACGAAGTTCACCAACGTCGTCGTGCACGAAGGCCACGCCTACGGCCTCTCCGACGGGATCCTCGAGTGCCTGCGGGTCGAGGACGGCCGCCGCCTCTGGAAGCAGGGTCGCTATGGGCAGGGGCAGGTGCTGCGGGTCGGCGGCCTGCTCGTCGTGCAGGCCGAGAGCGGCGAGGTCGTGCTCGTCGATTGCACCCCCGAGCGACACGTCGAACGGGCCCGGCTCGCCGCGATCGACGGCCAGACCTGGAACAATCCAACGCTCGCGGGCGAACACCTGCTCGTGCGAAATGCCGAGGAGGCCGCCTGCTACGAGTTGCCTCTCGTCAACGAGGGGCCTGCCGAATGAGCGCCGGTCGGCACGAGGCCTCTCCCCCTGGGCCGCCGAAAGGGATCTGCGAACTCGCCGGCCGCACCGCGCTCGTGACGGGCGGCACCCGCGGCATCGGCCGGGCGATCGCACTGGAGCTTGCCACGGCGGGCGCCCGGGTGGCGATCCAGGGCCGCTCGGCGGCCGGCGCGGCGGAGGTGGCCGGCCTGCTCGCCGCCCAGGGGCGGCATGCGGGCACCTTCCTGGCGGATCTCGCGGAGCCCGGGGCCGCGGCGGGCCTGGCCGCCGAGGTGACGACGGCCCTGCCCGACATCGATACGGTCCTGCTCTTCGCAGGCGCTGATCTGCTCACCCGGGAGCCGGCGACGTGGCCGTTCGAGCGGAAGCTCGCCGAGTTGCTTCAGGTCGATGTCACGGGCACGATGCTGGTGGCCCGGGCTCTGGGCCGGTGGATGAAGAGCCGCGGCCGGGGCGTGGTGATCACCTGCGGCTGGGATCAGGCGGCCGTCGGCATGGAGGGCGACAGCGGCGAACTCTTCGCCGCCGCCAAGGGTGCCGTGATGGCGTTCACGCGGAGCCTGGCGCGGTCGCTGGGCCCGGAGGTGCGGGCCAACTGCGTGGCCCCCGGCTGGATCAGGACGGCCTGGGGCGAGCAGGCGAGCGAGCCCTGGCAGCGCCGGGCGGTGCGGGAAAGCATGCTCCACCGCTGGGGCACGCCCGAGGATGTCGCGGGCGTGGTGCGGTGGCTGGTGTCGCCGGCCGCGGGCCTCGTCACGGGCCAGGTCGTGCCGGTCAACGGCGGCTTCCGCCGGGCCTAGCGGGCCGGTTTGCGGGGCGCGACCCAGCCTTTGCCGGGTCACGTAGACGGTGCTAGCCTTCTCCTCGAGGCTGTTTTTTCAGGCCGGGACGGGCGAGGTCGGCCACGCCGTGCCGTGAGGTGGACGCGATGCTGT
>JBJTPO010000493.1:0-4393 GCA_046075145.1 Planctomycetota bacterium | reverse complement strand
CTCGTCACGCTCCGCGCCGGCAAGCCGCGGGCCCACTGCCCCGAGGCCCTCGATCGGCTTGCCGAGGCAATCCGCGACCCCAACTTCCACGTCTTTGCGGAAGGTGACGCGATCCATCTGGTGGGCGCGGGGCTGCATCTGGAATCGCGCGACCCGTTCGCCTTGTTCGACGACCTGCAGGCGGCCGGCCGCACCGACGTCGATCCCTCCCATGCCTTTTATCTCGGCTACGAGGTGGCCAAGGCGGTGACGGCGGTGACGCTCGGCAAGGACTACCGCCAGGATCAGGCCCTCGACTGGGGCCACCTGACGCGGCCCGAGATCGCCCATGGCCCGTCGCGAGCGGCGGCCCGCGTGGCGGCGGCCGCCGAGGCCAGGAGCGCTGGCCGCGAACCGGACCGGGCCCCCGAACCTGACGCGACCACCACGCCATGAGTGATGCCCCGGACGCCCCTCATCCAACTCACCCGTGGATCGCCCGGAGCCACGCGACCGCCTCCGGCGCGATCGTGGCCGAGGCCGCGGCCGATGTCGACCCGCTGGCGGTCTTCGCCCACGCGGCCGCCTTGCCGCACGTCTTGTTTCTCGACACGGCCTTGGTCGATCCTGCGCCGACCGCCACCGCCGAGACAACGCTGCCGCCGCTGGGCCGCTGGTCGTTCGTCGCCGCCGATCCCATCCATCGGGTCGATGTGCCGGCGGGAGCGGATCCGGCCGACGTCGCCGCGGCGTTCGCGGGCATGCGGCCAATGCTCGCCGACCTGGCAAGCCCCACGATCCCGGGCCTCCCGCCCTTCCAAGGAGGGCTCGCGGGGCTGATCTCCTACGACGCGGGACTCGCCCGCCTGGGCCTCACCCCGCCGCCGGCGCTGGCACCGTCGGTGCCGCTGGTCTCGCTCCATCTGTATGACGTGGTCTTCGCCTACGACCATCTCCTCGGCCGCGGCTGGTTCATCTCGCAGGGCGTGCCGGCCCGCGGCCCCGAAGGCCGCCGCCGCCGGGCCGCCGAGCGGCTGGCAGCCTTCCTCGCGACTCCCGCCCCCCGGCCGGCGAAGCCGCAACCCGCGGCCGCGGCCCCGGCCGGCACTCCCCTGCCATCCCGGCCCGCCATTCGCACCTCCCACCCGCCCGCTGCCTACCGCCGGATGGTCGAGGCCGGCATCGAGTCGATCGCCGCGGGCGACGTGTTCCAGGTGAACCTCGCCCAGCGGCTCGCCCTTCCCTCCACCATCGATCCGATCGCGCTGCATCTCGCCGCCCGCCGGATCAACGCCGCGCCATTCGCGGCCTGCTTCGACACGGGCGGCGCCCACCTTGTGAGCATGTCGCCCGAGCGGTTCGTGCAGGCGGCCCGGGGCACGATCCGGATGCACCCGATCAAGGGCACCCGCCGCGTGCTCGCGAGCCCCGAGGCCGATCTCTACGCCGGCGCCGACCTGGAGGCGAGCGCCAAGGACCGGGCCGAGAACGTCATGATCGTGGACCTCGTCCGCAACGATCTGGCCCGTGTCTGCCGACCCGAGAGCGTCCGCGTGGAGGCGCTCTGCCGGCTGGAGCGGTTTCGCTACGTGCAGCACCTGGTCTCGGTGGTGGCCGGGCGGCTGCGGCCGGGCCTGGGCGTGGTGGACGCGCTCGAGGCGGCGATTCCCGGCGGCAGCGTGACCGGCGCGCCCAAGCACCGCGCCTGCGAGATCATCTCGGGGTTGGAAGGCGTGGCCCGCGGGGCCTACTGCGGCTGCCTCGGCTACCTCGGCCTCGACGGCACCGCCGACTTCAATCTGCTGATCCGCACCTTCGTGGTCGGTGACGGGCTCGTCAGTTTCTCGGCCGGAGGCGGCGTCACGGCGGCGAGCGATCCGGCCGCCGAGCATGCCGAGTCGCTCCACAAGGCGGAGGGCATGCTGCGGGTGCTCGACGAACTGGGCATCGGGGGAGGCGGGGCATGATCGTCGTGCTCGACAACCGCGACAGCTTCGTCTTCAACCTGGCCCGCCACCTTCAGCTCCTGGGCGTGCCGGTCGTGGTCGTCCCGGCGCACACCACGAGCGTGGCCGACCTGCGGCGGCTGCGACCGGCTGCGCTCGTGATCTCGCCCGGCCCCTGCACGCCCGCGGAGGCGGGCTGCTCGCTCGAGGCGGTGCGGGAGTTTCGCGGGCTTCTTCCGATCCTGGGCGTCTGCCTCGGGCATCAGACGATCGCCGCGGCCCTCGGGGCCAGGATCGTCCGGGCCCCGCCGATGCACGGCCGCACGAGCGGCATTCTCCATGACGCGGTCAACCTGTTCGCCGGCATCCCCAGCCCGATGACCGCCGGCCGCTACCACTCGCTGGTGGTCGAACCGGGCTCGCTGCCCGACTGCCTCACGGTGACCGGCCGCGACGAGGCGGGCACCATCATGGCGATCGCCGACGAATCCCATGCCATTCACGGCGTGCAGTTCCACCCCGAGTCAATCCTCACGCGCCACGGCTTCCGTCTACTCGCCAACTTTCTCGACCTGACGGGCCTGCCACACCTCGGCCGGTTCGCCGACCTGCTCGACGAGGATGTCGCCACCCAGGCCGCGCGGCCCGAGCAGCCTGAACCTCCGCCGACCGATTCCCGCCACCCGGTCACCTTTTGAGGTTCTTGCAGGGCGGCCACAGGGAGCGTCACACCCGTGGGTCAGACTTGCAGTCTGCCAGGGCCCGGTTCGGGGGTGCGTGGTCTGCGATGCCCCGCCCCCGGTTTCGGCAGGTCGCAAACCTGCCCCACGGACTGGCGAGATGCCGCGGGCAACCTCGGCCTTCGGCGCCCCAGCCACGAGACTCCCGGGTGGACCGCTTCTGATCCCCTGCCCGCTCCCGCGTCAGCCCGATGCCCGGGGAATGGGCTTCTGAGTCGCTAAGCGGGGCCCCCATGACCGCCCTTCCGATTTTCCGCGCCTTGCCGCAGGCGGCCGTTTGGCCCTGAAAAACACGTTCCTTGGAGCCGATCGCGGGGCCCCGGGAAGAGGCGGGCCTGCGGTGATTGGCACGCCAGTTGCACTCTGCCCGTCGGCGGAAATCTGACGTGGCAGGAGGCCGCGGCGCAGGGATTTCGGCACAGCGGAGGTGCTCGATTCCATTCAACTCGAGAGGCGTGTGATGGTGTTTCGCATGACGCGATGGTTGGTTCCCGGCGTAGCGCTGGGCTGTCTTCTTCTGCTCGGCATCTCGGCGTTGACGCCGACGGCCACTCTCGCGGCTGACGAAGCCGCAACCGAGCCGGCGGCAGCGGCCCCGGCCCCTGAAGCCCCGACGCCACCGACAGTCGAGGACGTCTACAAGAACCTCTGGGTGGCCGCCGACACCGTCTGGGTGCTCGTCTGCGGCATGCTCGTGTTCTTCATGAACCTCGGCTTCGGCTGCGTGGAGTCCGGCTTCGCGCGGGCGAAGAACTGCGTCAATATCCTCTCCAAGAACTTCGTGGTCTTCGCGGCGACGTGCATCGGTTTCTACGTCATCGGCTGGGATCTCATGTTCGGCTCCGGTGACGGGGCCTGGATCGGGAACTCTGGCACCTGGGCCCTCGGCACGTTCTCGGGTGACGAGGTTCGTGCCGCCCTCGACAACAGCCCGAAGGTCGGCAGCGAATATGCCGGCAAGTACGGGGCCATCAGCTGGGCGAGCGTGCCGCTCTGGACGAAGTTCTTCTTCCAGCTGGTGTTCGCCGGGACGGCCGCCACGATCGTCTCCGGGGCCGTCGCCGAGCGGATCAAGTATCACTCGTTCATCATCTTCAGCTTTTTGATGGCACTGATCATCTACCCCGTGACCGGCCACTGGATCTGGGGCTTCGGCTGGCTGGCGAAGGACTGGAACTTCTGGGACTTCGCCGGCTGCTCGGCCGTGCATTCCGTTGGTGGCTGGGCGGCCCTGACCGGCGCCATCATCCTCGGGCCCCGGATCGGAAAGTATTCGGCGAACGGCCGAGTGAACGCCCTTCCCGGCCACAACATGACCGCGGCCTTTATCGGCTGCCTCGTGCTCTGGTTCGGCTGGTTCGGCTTCAATCCGGGCAGCACGTTCAGCGTCGCGGCCGACGGTGGTGCACTGGCCGCCCAGGTGGCCGTGAACACCAACACCGCCGCCGCCGCGGCCACCTTGACCGCCACGCTCACCGCCTGGTTGCTGCTCGGGAAGCCGGACATCGGCATGACCCTCAATGGCTGCCTCGCGGGCCTGGTAGGCATCACGGCCAGTGCGGCCTACACGAACGTCCCGTGCTCGCTCATCATCGGAGCGATCGCCGGCTGCCTGGTGGTGTTGTCCGTCCTCTTCTTCGACCGGATCAAGGTCGATGACCCGGTCGGGGCCACGAGCGTGCACCTGGTGTGCGGCATCTTCGGCACGCTCTGCGTGGGTCTGTTCAC
>JBJTPO010000492.1:0-1086 GCA_046075145.1 Planctomycetota bacterium | reverse complement strand
TCATCGCCGGGAGTTCGCTGTCGAAGTCGTCGAAGATCTTTTTGAACTGGGGCACGATCTTGATCATGATGAACGCGAGGATGCCCACCGCCACCAGCACGACGACGATCGGGTAGACGAGCGCCCCCTTCACCTTGCGCTTGAGGGCCTGGCTCCGCTCCATGAACTCGGCCAGACGGCGCAGGATCACCTCCAGCGCCCCGCCTGCCTCGCCGGCACGGATCATGTTGCAATACAGGCGATCGAACGCCTTGGGGCTCTTCGACAGCGCCTCGGAAAGGTTGGCTCCCCCCTCGATCTCGTCGCAGACGTCGAGCAGCGAGTTCTTGAGCCGCCCCGGCTTCTGCATGTCGGCCAGCAGCTTCAGGCTCCGCAGGATCGGCAGGCCCGCGTCCTGGAGGATCGAGAGCTGGCGGGTGAAGAGCGTGAGATCCTTCGTGCTCACGCCCCCGATCGCGAAGGTGCGGCCCGGCTTCCTGCCGCCGCCGCCGCCCGCCGCCGCCGCTTTCGCCTTGCGGGCCTTGAGCTTGGTGACCATGTAGCCCATGGACCGGATCGTGGCCTGGGCCTCTGCCTCGTTGGCCGCGTCGACCGTGTCGCGGATTTCCTTGCCGGTGGCCGCGTCGATGGCTTCGAACTGAAACGTGGGCATGACGTGCTTCCTCAGGCTTCCTTACTCAGGCTTCCAGGATGGTCTCGCGGATGACTTCGTCGGCCGTGGTCTCGCCCTTGAAGATGCTCTCCATGCCGGAGTCACGGAGCGTCACCATCCCGGCCCGGCGGGCGGCCTCCCGCAGGTCCTCGGTGGAGGCGTTTCGCATCACCATGTCGCGAAGTTCATCGTTCATCACCAAGAGCTCGAACAGGCCCTTCCGGCCCTTGTAGCCGGTGCGGTTGCACCGCTCGCAGCCCTTGCCGCGATAGAACTTCTTGCCGACGATCTGATCGGAGGAGAGTTCGAGGTCGGCGAGGACGTCGGCGCCCGGCACGACCTCCTCGCGGCAGTTGGAGCAGATCCGTCGCACGAGCCGCTGGGCGAGGATCGCCTCGACGGTGCCGCCGTTTCTCATCACCGCCACCGTCGAG
>JBJTPO010000491.1:0-7567 GCA_046075145.1 Planctomycetota bacterium | reverse complement strand
CCAGCGGCCCGATGCGGGCGGCGATCGGCAAGGAGGACGTGTTCGACGACATCGGCCTGCGGGAGCGGCCGCCGGTGGCGGTCGGCCTGCTGGAGGCGTCGCGGCTGCCGCCGGGCGAGGTCTGCCGCGACCTCGCCGCCGCGGCGGGCGTGTCCCAGAGAAACTGCTTCTGCTCGTGGCCCGCACGGCCAGCCCGGCCGGCACGCTTCAGGTGGCCGCGCGGTCGCTCGAGACGGCGATCCACAAGCTCCACGACCTCGGCTTCGATCTGGCCCGGATTCGGGGCGGCTCCGGCACGGCGCCACTGCCTCCCGTCGCGGCCGACGACCTGACGGCGATCGGTCTGACGAACGACGCGATCCTCTATGGCGGCAGCGCGGTGCTTGAGGTGGAGGATGCCGCCGCCGCGGTGGCCGAGCTCGGCCCGGCCGCGGTGAGCCGCGCCTCGCCCGCGTTTGGCAAGCCCTTCAAGGCCATCTTCGAGGCGGCCGGCCGCGACTTTTACGCGATCGATCCGGCGCTCTTCGCCCCGGCACGGATCGAGTTCGTCGATGTCGCCACCGGCACGCGGCGGGTGTTTGGCGGTGTCGAGCCGGCGATCGTCGCGGCGTCGTTCGCCGCCGCCCGATGACCAGACGGGCCTGCATCCTCGGCGAGCCCGGCGGCTGGCATGCCAGACGACTGGCTGCCGGCCTCGACGGCCGCGGGTTCACGACGGCCATCGTCCGCTGGCAGGCCCTGCGGGCTGCAGTTGCCCTCGACGGTCCCCGGGTCGGGCCGCCGGAGTTCGCCGCCGCCGACGTGATCGCCGTCCGCGGGATGCCGGGCACCTCGCCGGTCGATGCGCGGCTCGAGGAGGTGATCCTGCGGATGGACATCCTCGGCCGGCTCGCCGCCGCGGGCACGCCCGTCGTCAACCCACCGCGGGCGCTCGAGATCGCGATCGACAAGTATCTCACGCTCGCCCATCTGGCCGAGGCGGGCCTGCCCGTGCCGCGAACGATCGTCGCCCAAGACGCGGCCTCGGCCGCACGGGCCCGCGCCGAACTTGGCGGCGACTGCGTCATCAAGCCGCTGTTCGGGTCGCGGGGCCGGGGCTTGGTTCGAGTTCTCGCCGGCGAACCGAACGCCCCGACACCGGACACCGGCGGCGTCGTCTATCTACAGGAGTTCATCCCGCATCACGGGTGGGACGTCCGGGTGCTGGTGGTCGGCGAGCGGCTGTTCGCCATGCGCCGCCGGGCGGCCCCCGGGGAGTGGCGAACCAACCTGGCCGTGGGCGGCCACGCCGAGCCCCTCGATCTGCCGGACGGCTGGGGCGACCTCGCCCGGCGCGCCGCCACCGCCGTCGGGGCGCCGCTGGCCGGGGTCGACCTGCTGCCCGCCCGCGACGGCCGGCTGCTGGTGCTGGAGGTGAACGCCGTCCCGGGCTGGCGGGGGCTCGAAGCGGTCGCCGGCCCGGAGGTGGCCCACGCCGTGACCGACCATGTGGTCGCCGCGTGCCGCGTGTGAAGCTGGGCAAACCCTCGGGCTTGAGCGTTGTTTCGTCCGGCGTTGCGAGCCGGACAATTGGGATTTGCGAACCGGTGACGCTGCGCGATTCCTAGGCAGCCGCTTCGCTGCCGCACGGCGAGGCAGGGCTGCCCGATTGCGAGTCAGACCTGTGCCTCGTGCCGCAAGTCGTTACGGAGCAAGCACTTCATGCTGTCGCTTGACCGCCGGCCAATGGTTTTCCAGCCGGTGAGCGGACCCCCGTTACCGCCGGCTGAACACCGACGCCCCGCCACCTCGCAGGATTCTTTCCCATGGCCACCAAGACCGCTCCCGCCGACCCCCATGCCGCCACCGCCGTGCTCCAGGTTGCCGAGCGGCTCTATGCCATGGACCCGGAGTGGGTGGTCTTCTTTCGGGAGGTGCTGGGCGTGGAGGGCATCGTGCGACGGACCTTCAACGACCCCGACTCGCTGGTCCGGTTCGAGTGCTCCCCGCAATACGCCCGGATCCGCGAGATGCTCGACAGCCTGCGGTCCCGCCAGCACGACCGCCCCACTGACCGCGAGACCCAGCGGGTGGTGACCGTGCGGATGCCGCGATCGCTCCACGAGACCCTGAAGAACGAGGCCGGCCTGCTCCGGGTGAGCGTCAACACGCTGTGCATCTCGAAGCTGATGAAGCTGCTCGACGAACGCGAACAGCGGGACCTCTCGACCGACCGCAACCACGGCGACGACGAGGCCGAGTGCAGCGAGACTGGAGCGGACCTGTAAGCCGGGTTCTGTGCTCCCGCCAGCCCTCGCGGGCGGGCGGGCCGACGACCATTTCTCTAGGACCACGGTTGCCCGTCGCCTCCAGCAGCCTACCCGGAAGGTGAGACGGGGCGGGCCGCCCCGTGCCGCTCGTTGCCGAACGAACTCCTTCCTGCTTGGCCTTGCTCCGGGTGGGGTTTGCCGAGCCAGGCCGGTCACCCGGCCTGCTGGTGAGCTCTTACCTCACCGTTTCACCCTTACCGCCGGGGTCTCCCCCGGAGGCGGTCTGCTTTCTGTTGCACTATCCCTGGCCTCGCGGCCGGTGGGCGTTACCCACCACCCTTGCCCTGCGGAGCCCGGACTTTCCTCCCGCCGCGGGCTCTCGCCCCCGGCCGGCGGCCGTCTGGTCCGCTCCAGTCACTGCACGCTCGAGTGTACGCTCCCCGGCGGGGCCGAGGGCCGCCCCCCACCCGAGTGCCCCGCCAACCGCCGACTTGACCGCGCCGGAGTCGATCCGTACCCTCGCAATTGTGAGGGTTTGGTGAGGGTGCGGGGCGTTCCTGCAGTCACTCCAGTCCCACCAGGAACCCTGACGAACCAAACGGACATGTACGGTGAACTCTTGCCGCTCGGTGGCGGCGACCCCATCCCGCTGCTGAAGCCCACGCTCATGATCGGGCGGCGGGAGAGCGCCGACATCGTCCTGCGGTTTCCCAACGTCTCGGGCCACCATGCCGAGCTCTCGCTCGAGGGTGGCTCCTGGACGATCAAGGATCTCCGCAGCAGCAACGGCATCAAGGTCAACGGCACGCGGGTCACCGAACAGAAGCTCCGGCCTGGCGACAAGCTTTCGATCGCCAAGCATGATTTCGAGATCGTGTTCGACCCGATTCGCCTCGGCGGCACCCCGCCGGTCGCGGAGGAGACCCAGCAGGAGAGCCTGGTCAGCCGTTCGCTCCTGGAGTCGGCCGGCCTCGAGGTGAAGCAGCTGGGCGCCTCGCGGTCGGCCCGGTCGCGGCGACACGAGGTCTGAGGGCCCGACGAAGCGGACGCCGTCCTCACACGGCGCACGCCGGGTGGCGTTTCGTTCGCGAACCCTCTGCCGGGTAGAATGGACGCATGCCGCGACCCCGCAAGCTTCGCATCGAGTTCCGCAAGAATCGGTCCGGACGACGACGCGGCGGCGACCTGACCCGGCAGGTGGATGCCGACCCCGACGGGCTGGCCGACCAGGCGGCGGTCGAGCGGCTCTCCGGCAAGGGTGACCTCACCCGCAAGCGGACGGTGGTGGTCGAGGCCGTTCCCACCGGGCCGGTCGACGGGCTGGCCGCCGCGCCGCTGGTGGCGGGCGCCTGGCGGGGGCGGGTGCTCAACGTGCACGGCCTCGAGAGCCTGGTGCAGGCCGACGACGGGCGGTTCGTGCGGTGCACGCTCCGGCGCGTCCTCCGGACCATGGCCACCGACCAACGGCATCCGCTCGCCGCCGGCGACTGGGTGCGGGCCACCGGCGACGGCGAGGAGGGCACGATCGAGGCGATCGAGCCCCGGCAGACATCGCTTTCGCGTGACAGCCGCGGCCGGCGGCACGTGATCGTCGCCAACGTGGATCAGCTCGTGATCGTCGGTAGCGCGGCCCTGCCCGACCTCAAGCCGGGCCTCGTCGACCGGATGCTGGTGGCGGCTGAACTGGCCGGCATCCGCCCGCTGGTCTGCATCAACAAGGCAGACCTCGTGCCCGCCGCAGCGCTCGTGCCGCTGGCC
The DNA here is from genome assembly GCA_046075145.1 of Planctomycetota bacterium. GTDB lineage: Bacteria > Planctomycetota > Planctomycetia > Pirellulales > UBA1268 > QWPN01. The sequence goes on along the minus strand of JBJTPO010000491.1, from coordinate 3,560 downwards.
GGCGTGTTCGCGCGGATGGGCTATCCGGTCGTGCTCTGCTCCGCCGTGACCGGGCTCGGCCTGGGGAGGCTGGCCGCGGAGCTCGTCGGCCGCGTGACCGCGGTCGTGGGACAGAGTGGCGTCGGCAAATCGTCGCTGCTCAACGCGCTCGATCCCACGCTCGATCTGGCCGTGGGCGAGGTGAGCCGCGACAACCAGAAGGGCCGCCACACCACGACCACGGCCCGGCTCCTGCCGCATCGGTTCGCCGGCTGGTTCGTCGACACGCCGGGCGTGCGGCAGTTCCAGCCGTGGGAGATCGTGCCCGCGGAGGTGCCGGCCGCCTTCCGCGACCTGCGGCCGCTGGCGAACCTGTGCCGGTTCCCCGACTGCACCCACTCCCACGAGACGGGCTGCGCCGTGAAAGACGCGGTGGCCGACGGCCTGCTCGACACCCGGCGATGGGAAAGCTGCTGCCAGCTCGCTGGCGGCGATAACGCCGGGGATGAGGAGGCGGAGGGATGAGAGACCGGCCTCGCGCGACCGGAGCCGAACCCGAGCGGGCGATCCTCGTCGGTGTGCTGCTCGAGCCTCCGGTCGATCCGGAGCATCCTCTGGCCGAGCTCTGCGGCCTGGCCGCCACCGCCGGCACCACCGTCGTCGGCGAGGTGGTGCAGCGGCGCGACCACCCCGATCAGACGACCTACCTGGGCAAGGGCAAGGTCAAGGAGTTGGAGGGGCTCATCGACCAGCATGACGCCGACGTGGTGATCTTCGACAACGACCTGTCACCCGCCCAGACCCGCAACCTCGAGCGGGCTCTCGACGTGAAGGTGCTCGACCGCTCGGAGGTGATCCTGGACATCTTCGCGGCCCGGGCCCGCACCCACGAGGCCCGCCTGGCCGTGGAGCTGGCCCAGCTGGAATACTCGCTCCCGCGGCTGAAGCGGATGTGGACCCACCTCTCGCGACTGAAGATGGGGGTGGGGATGCGCGGTCCCGGCGAGAAGCAACTCGAGGTCGACCGGCGGCTCGTGGAGAAGCGGATCCACGACCTCAAGACCGAGCTGGCGACGATCCACGGCCGCCGGGAGCGGCAGGTGGCCGCTCGCCACGACCGGATGACCGTCTCGCTCGTGGGCTACACCAACGCCGGCAAGAGCACCCTCCTGAACGCCCTCACCGGCGCCGGCGTGCTGGCGGCCGACCAGCTCTTCGCGACGCTCGACACCCGCACCCGCCGCTGGCGGCTTCCGGGCTGGGGGCCGGTACTCCTCAGCGACACGGTCGGCTTCATCCGCGATCTCCCCCACCGGCTGATCGCCAGCTTCAAGGCCACGCTCGAGGAGACGATCCAGGCCGATCTGCTGCTCCACGTCGCCGACGCCTCGAGCCCGCTGGTCGACGCCCAGATCGCGGCCGTCCGCGGCGTGCTGGCCGAACTCGGCGTCGACGACAAGGACACGATCCTGGTGCTCAACAAGATCGACCGCCTCCCCGATGAGCACGCCCGCGACCGGCTCCTGGGCCGCTACCCGCACGCGATCCCGATCTCGGCCCGCTCCGGCCGCGGCCTCGACACGCTCGCCCAGGCCGCCAGCGACAGCCTGGGCCGCGGCTTTCGCGACGTCGACATCGAGACGGATCCCGGCAACGGCCGGCTCTTGGCCTGGCTCGACAGCCACGGCGAGGTGCTGTCGCGGCAGTTCAGCGACGACCGTGTCCGGATCCACTGTCGCCTTCCCGCGGCGATTCTCGGTCGGATCGACCCGGCCGAGGCGGTTGTGACGGCGCACGCTCCGGCGGCTGGCCCGGCTCCGTCTTCCGACGCCGCCGCCGGCCTCGACCCGCTCGCGGCAGGTCGCTGATGGCCGATCCACCGCCCCCGTGCCACGGTCGCCGCCGTCTGGCCGGTATGCGCGCGATCGTGACCGGCGGGTCGTCGGGCGTGGGCCGGGCCCTCGCCCTGGAGCTGTCGCGACGGGGGGCCCGGGTGCTGGCGACGGCTCGGCGACGCGAGCGGCTCGAGGAGCTCGCGCGGTTCGGCGACCCGCCCGAGCCGATCGCGCACGAGGTCGGGGACATCTGCGACCCGGGCTTCCGCCGCCAGCTCGTGACCACGGCCGCATCCCGGCTCGGCGGCCTCGACCTGGTCGTGGCGGCGGCGGGTGGTGGCGCCGTCGGTGGCTTCCGCACGGCCCGCCCCGAGACGCTGGCCCGGATCATCGACCTCGATCTCGTGGCCCCCGCGGAACTGGTGCGGGAAGCCCTGCCTCACCTGGCCCGCGGCCGCGACGCGGCGGTGGTGCTCGTGGGCTCGATCCTCGGCCTCCACCCCCTGCCACTGCACGCCGAATACTGTGCGGCCAAGGCCGGGCTGCGGTCGCTGGCCCGCACGCTGCGGCTCGAACTCGCCGCCGACAACATCGGCGTGCTCCTGGCCACGCTCGGGCCGGTCGAGTCCGAGTTTTGGACGGCGCTGGTGGATGGCGAGCGGCCGGGCTGGTCCCGCGGCCGTGGCATGCCACCGGAACGCGCCGCGGGGGCGATTCTTTCCGGTCTCGAGCGAAGGCGAGCGGAGGTCGTTCCCGGCTGGCAGGCAAAGGGATACGCTTGGCTGGCACGCTGGATGCCCGGGTTGATCGACCGCTGGGCAGCCGCTCGCTGGCGGACGCATGATCTCGCCACGGGTGCGACTGGAGACGACCCCGCCCGATGAGCGACCCGCAGACCGCCATCGCCCCCGACACGCTGTTCGTCGTCGCCTGCCCGGTATGCCAGGGTCAGGTGGCGGCGCTGGGCAGCCTCTGTGGCTGCGATGCCTGCTGCCCGCTGTGCGCCAGCCTGTTCCACGTTCCGGATCCCGCCTTGGCCGCGGCAGCCCCCGCGCCGGATGCCACGCCAGCGGCCGGCCCCGTGGTGCCTGCTGCAGAAGCGACCTCCGCACCACCGCTGCCGGAACCGGTGGGGCTGGCCGAAGACTGGGGCAGGGTCATCACCCAACTCGCTCCAACGCGGAGGGATCCGAAGCCGGCGGCCAACTCGACGAGCGACCTGGCTGACTTCGACGTTCACGACGCGACCAGCGCGGCACCAGCCGGCGGCCAGGAGATCACCGCCGCGCCGGCGGACGCAGGCGACCAGATGCCGATGGTCGGGGGCACCCCGCTCGACCCGCAGGCATCCGAACTCGCCTTTTCCGAAACGGTGCGAACGATCCGCCACGGAAACACCGTGATCGAGATCCGGCGGCTCACGCCCGAGGAACGGCGCGTCCGCCGCTTCCGCCGCAACGTGCTGATGATCGTGGTGGGCGTGTCGATCCTGCTGGCCACCTACCTGCTGCTCAGCGGACGCTGAGCGACCGGTGACTCAGCCGATCGACTCGCCGATCGCGAGCAGCTCCTCGGCGTCGAGGAACGCATCGGGCTGCGAGAAGATCCGTTCGATCGCCGCCCGGTGGATCTTCATCTTCGTGCCCCCGACGCCGAGCGCGCCGTAGACGACGGCCGCACCATCGGGCCGAGCCTTGTCGGTCGCGGCGACTCCCTCGATGCCTGCGGGAGGCACGGCGTTCAGAT
>JBJTPO010000490.1:0-2978 GCA_046075145.1 Planctomycetota bacterium | reverse complement strand
GCTCGCCTCGCTCGCGTCGTTCGCCGACCGCTGGCGGGACCGCGGCGACCTCACGCCCTACGGAGCGGCGCTCGTCCGGGTGATCGACCGTCAGGCGGGCAGCCTGCGCGCGGGACGGTAGCGGAGCAGACGCGACTTGTTTGACGAGGCTGGCGCCCGGTCTCACAATGTCGATCCCGCCCTTTTTTGCCGCCGGACGAGGCACCATGCGAGCGATCCTGCCCCCCTGCTCTCTCCTGCTCCTTCTGGCGATGACGGCGGTGGCCGCCGCCCAGCCCGCGGCCCCCCCCACGGAAACCGCCGCCGACGCGGCCACCCGGGCGCTGCTCGACGTGCTCGAGGAGCGGCAGATGCCCGACGTCACGCTGGCCGTGCTGGCGCGGGTCGAGGCCGACCCGGAGGCATCCGAGGAGCTCAAGCGTGAGGCCGCCTTCCGCCGGGCCGCGGCCCTGATCGGCGTGAGCCGCACCGAGGCCGACAGCGGCAAGCGGGCGAAGATGCTCGACGAGGCTCAGGCGGCGCTCGACGCGTTTCTCAAGTCTGGCGAGCCCAACGGCCGGCAGGCGATCGCCGCCTACACGCAGAAGGGCAGTCTGCTCGTCGAGCGCGGGCGGGCGAAGGCCGATCAGGCCAACCGGCCCGGAGCCGACCGCAAGGCGCTCGAGGCGGAGGCGGTCACGTTCTTCGACGAGGCCGTCACGAGTCTCAAGAGCACCGCGAGGCCCGGCGAGCCCATCACGACCGTCACCAACGCCGAGGACGCCGTGCTCAAGGTGCTGCGGGAGGTCGATGGCCGGATCGCCGCCCTCAATCAAGTTGGCAAGGAGGATGCGTCGCAGGCCGACGAGAAGGGAAAAGAAGCGGCTGACAAGGACGACAAAGCAGGTGACACGAAGCCCAATCCCAAAGCCAGGCCCGCGAAGAACGCCAAGCCCGCCCGGCTCACGATCCAGCAGCGGCGGGAACTCGAGGCGCTCGGCGCCGAGCAGGAGGCCCTGCGTGGCAAGCTGATTCAGACGCGGCTCACCGCAGCCGCCGCGCTCTTCGAGAAGGCCAAGGCCTACCCGGAGAAGTCGAAGGAGCGGGCGGAATCGCTCACCAAGTCGGCCGAGATGTTCCAGGAGATCGCCGACAAGTATCCCACCAAGGGAGGCGGCCTGTTCGCCCGCTACTACGAGGGCCGCAACTACGCGATGCTCGGCAAGTGGGATATCGCTGCCAACACCCTGACGCCGATCACGACGCTGGAGGGGAAGCAGCCGCTGGCGATCCTGCTGCGGTCGCGGGCCTGCAACACGCTGCTCGAGTGCCTGCTCGCCCAGAAGAAGTACGACAAGTTCGACGCGTCGATCCGCAAGTTTGCACTCGACGACGTGAGCCGGCTGCCGGGCGCCAAGCTTGACGCCGACTGGCTCGGCTTCAAGTACCGGGCCGCCAAGATCCTCGACGCCCAGGCGGAGGCGCTCGATCCCAAGGACTCCAAGCTCAAGGCAGAACGGGCCAAGCTGCAAGCCGACGCCAAGAAACTGGCGGTCGAGGTCGCCAAGGCCAACCTCGACTTCGCCGACGAGGCTCGCGATCTCTCCGCCAAGCTCGGCAGGGTGGTCGAGGAAGGCGAGCGGACGTTCGCAGCCGCCTTCGACGAGGCCAAGGTCTCGCTTTCGACCATGCAGAGCCATGCGGCCGAGGCCAAGGCGGCGGCGGCCGCCAAGGATGCCGCCAAGGAAGCCGCGGCCCGGAAGGCGGCTGGCGAGGCACGGGGGGAGACGGTGGCGAATCTCGAGGAGGCCCTCACGCTCGCGGGCATCGCCGCGCCCCTCTCGGGCGACCCCTCGGCCGACGAGCAGCTCAAGGACGTGACGATCGACGAGGTGAACCAGGCCCGCTACTACCTCACGTTCCTGCTCTACGAGGCTGGCAAGTTCCCCGAGGCGGCATCCATCGGCCGGATGCTCGCGGAGCGGTATCCCAACGCCAAGGGCAGCCGCCAGGCCGCCAAGATCGCCATGGCATCCTGGCAACAGGCGGGCCAGAAGGCCGAGGGGGAGGCCCGCGATCAGGCCCGCAAACAGGCCGCGGAGCTCACCGGGATCGTGATGAAGACCTGGCCCGACGAGCCGGAGAGTGCCGACGCCGCCGCGATCGCGATCGGGGTCGCCGCCTCGGCCCGCGACCCACAGTCGATCGTGGCGATCATCGCGCAGGTGCCAGCCAGTTCGCCCCGCGGTGCCGAGGTCAAACTCCGGGCCGGGATGGCGCTGTGGCGGGAGGTTCAGGAGGCCCGCCGGCTCGACGACGCAGACCGTCCCGACGAAGCTTCGATCGCCGGTTGGCGTTCCACGGCGGCCCAGGCGCTCGACGACGGCCTGGCCGGGCTTGGCGACCTCGAGGCGCTGCCTCCCGCCCCGATGGGCCAACTGGCCGTGGCCGGCGCCCTCTCGCGGGTGCAGATCGCGATGGAAGACAACGACGATGCCCGGGCGACGGCGCTGATGCAGCATCCGGTCTACGGCCCGTGGACGCTGGTGGCCGGCGACAAGCCGGCCCTCGCGGAGGGCCCCCTCGCCGAAGCCACGCTCACGCTCGGGCTGCGGCTCTTCATTCAGACCGAGGATTTCGCCAAGGCTCAACAGGCGATGGCGGGGCTCGAAAAGGTGGCGGGCCAAGGGGAAGAGGCCTCGGCCAAACTGACGGCCATGTATCTGTCGATGGGCCGCGATCTCCAGTCGCAACTCGAGAGCCTCGGCAGCGGGGAACAGGCCGCCAGCCCGGAGGTGAGACAACGGGCCGAGTCGATCCTAACGGGATTCGAGACGTTCCTCGACCAGATCGCCGCCCGCGATCCCAAGCCCACGTCGCAGATGTGGGTGGCCACCACCTACCTGACGCTCGGGTCCGGCAAGGGACCTGTTCAAAAACCAAGGACTTTTCTTCCGCTATACGAATTTTCGGTACGCTTTTATATTAATTTTGTTGCT
>JBJTPO010000489.1:0-4536 GCA_046075145.1 Planctomycetota bacterium | reverse complement strand
CCCACTACGCCTGCCACGCGGCGCTGGCCGCTCCCGACGGTCGGGTCGTGGCCATGGCGGCGGGCACCTGCGGCGGGCTGATCGGCGAGACTCCGGCTGGTGCCGGCGGCTTCGGCTACGACCCCCTGTTCATCGTGCCGGAGTATCACCGCACCTTCGGCGAACTCGCGTCGGCGGTGAAGGGGGTGATCAGCCATCGCGGCCGGGCCCTGCGGGCCCTCCTGCCGGCGATCGTCGCCGCCCTCAGCGGGCCGCGGTGAGGGCGGTCCGACGCTGGGCCAGTCGGTGCTCGATCACCCGCAGCACGTCGTCGGTGCCGTCCATCCGCCCCTTGACTGCGGCCAACGCCGGTGCCAGCCCGTCGAGTCGTCCGAGGAACGCCCGTACCCGTTCCGGCGTCACCTGCTCCAGCAGTTCGAACTCCCCGCAGCCCATCGCCGCGAGGAAGTGGCTGTTCATCAGCTGCTCGGAGTGGGCCTTCTCCGGGAGGACGAGCATCGGCTTGCCGAGCTGGAGCGACTCGCCGATCAGCTGGTTGCCGGCCGCGGAGATCAGGCAGCGACAAGCGGCCAGATCGTCGACGAACCGCCGCTCGTCGATCGTATGAAAGGAGCAGCTCCCCACGGGCTCACGTTCGCCGAGGCCGTAGATGCGGACGGGCAGGCCGCAAGCCGCGATCGCCTCGACCGCCGAGAAGGGCGTGTGCCGGCGGAGGTAGCTGAGCACGAACCCGTCGTCGCGGGGCTCGGCGGCGAGGACGTCCCGGCGGAGCAGCGGGCCGACCTGCACGACGTGCTCCCAGCCGCGCCGCAGCGGCGGGCGAAAGAACACCGAGACCACCGTGTCGGCCGCCTCGGTAACGTACATCCAGACGGCGCGGCTCATGAACCAGGCGTTCCACTGCAGAGACCACGGCAGCGCGTCGAGGTCGTAGGCGAGCAGGAAGTGCTGGTGGTCGACGCTCACCAGCGGGATGCCCAGCCGGCCGGCGGCCCGCGGCAGGGCGGGCTCGAAGTCGGTGATCGCGAGGTCGGCCCCAAAGGCGTCGAGGTTGTCGATCATTCGATCGACCAGCGGCCCGAGCTGGCGGGCCTGGTAATCGAGGCCGGCGGCGATCGACCGCATCACGTCGAGCCGGCCGGCCGTGTACTGAAACACGACCCCCGGAATCTCTTCGAGGCGGACCCGCGGGTGCAGGCCGTGCAGCTGCCGGCGGAGAAAGGCGAGGGCGTCGGCGGAGGTGTAGACGAGCAGTTCATGCCCGGGGTCGAGCCGGTCCACGAGCGTGGCGATCCGGGTGGCGTGGCCCCGGCCCTCTCCACACAGGCTGATGGCGATCTTGGACATGAGCGGGACGGGCGGCGGGATGACGGTCGCCGCGGTGTCGTGACGCCGGTCGGGGAGAGATGGGTGAGTGGCCGGGGACGACAACCTGGGGAGGCGATCCCCAAGGATTGTGTGCCCGGGGCCCAGCCTCCGCCAACCGCCCGCCGGGGGCAGGCCGCCTTCTCCGGGGCGGCGCGGTGCGATAGGCTCGGTGAATCGGTCCCGCCGACTTCCCGGCGCCGCACCTCGGCGTTGCTCAAACCGGTGAATCGCATGCCCATGACGGGTCAGATGTCGCTCGTCGTCGGGGTGTCGCTGGCACTGGCAGCGACCCTCGCCCCCTCCCAGGAGACCGACGTCATCGCCCGCTGCGGCGACGCGGTCATTCGCCGGGTCGATCTTGACAAGGTGGTTCGCCGGCTGAGGCTCGCCGCGACGATCGACGAGTTGCAGCGGCAGCGGGCTGAGGCCGCGATCCTCGAGCAGCTGGTCGACGAGCGAATCCTCCTCGCCGAGCTCGACGGGTTGGGCATCCGGGCGACGGCAGCGGAGATCGAGGCGGCCGTCGCCCGGATGCGCGAGCAGGTAGCCGCCCGCGGGCTTGGGTTCGAGCAGTTTCTCGCCGGCAGCGGCCGCACTCCCGGCGATCTCGATGCGCAGGTGGCGCTCGAGATCGCGCTGGAGAAGTTCGTCCGGCCGCAGATCACGGCCGCCGCGATCACCGAAGCGTTCGAGAACAACCGGCGTGAACTCGACGGCACTCGGCTTCGGGTCAGCCACGTCGTGCTGCGGCCGGAGGCGGGCGGCTCTGACGATGTCGCCGCCGGCCTCCTCGATCGGGCGGCCGATATCCGCCGGCAGATCGTTCAGGGAAGGCTCTCGTTCGCCGAGGCGGCGCGGCTCCACTCCGCGGGCCCCAGCCGGCGGAAGGGAGGAGATCTCGGATGGATTGGCCGCGACGGCCCGATGGCGGAGGGCTTTTCGAGCCGAGTGTATGGCCTGGCGAAGGGGAGCGTGTCACCGCCGTTCGAGTCGCCCCAGGGGATCCACCTCGTCACGGTGACCGCCGTCGAGCCGGGTCGGATCGGAATCGACGCGGTGCGGCCGCGGCTGGAAAAAATCCTGGCGCAGCAGCTCGTCCGCGGGCTGGTGGCGGCGGGGCGGCAGCGATCGCCGGTGAGTTTTGCGGAGGGTGTGCCCCACTTCGACCCGGATCAGGCCGACCAGCCGATCGACCAGCGGCGGGTGATCGTCGGCGGCGGCGATTGAGACCGCCGACCTCGTTTTCGCCCCGGTTCGCGGCTCGTGGGCCCGGGTCTGTCAGGGGCCGTTTCAACATTGCCCGGCCCAGTTCGTCCCGCTAGTCTCTGCCGCCCGTCCCGGCTCAGGAGATCGGTCTGCGATGAAGGTCCGCGCCTGCATCCTGGTTGTCTGCATGACCGTGGTGCCAGCCCTGGCGATGTTCTCCCACCACTTCCCGGTGGGACTCCGTCAGGCGGCAAGCCGTCATCTGTGGCAGCCGGTGGTGGCGTGGCTGCGGCCGACCGAGGCCACGCGCACCGGCGTGGCGGAAGGGGAGCCGGAGCCCCAGCCCGCCCCCGCGCCGGCCGCGCCCGCCGCCGTGACGGCTTCAGCCAGGCCGCCCGCGGCCGACCGGCTCGCGGCGCTCGGCGCGGTGGCAGTCGACGTGCGGCCACTCGAGGGAGTGACGGGGATGCACGTGGCCAGTTGCCGGGTGGCGATGGACGCCGCCGGCCAGCTGCACCGCGTCTTCCAGGCTGCCGGTGTCGATCCGCCTTCGGCAATCGCGGCGCTCGCCGACCAGGTGCAGGCTTGGAGGGATCGGCTCGCCGCCCGCGTCGCGCCGACGGCCCCGGCGGCCAAGCCGTTCTGACGGTGTTGCGCAGGCTTACACCATCGATGCTCTCGCGCTCGGCTCCACGGATACTGCCTTGATGCACAGAGACCTCCAGCGGGGCGCGACGGTGGGCGCGAGGCCGGCAGCGTGCCCGGGCTGGTCGATCCGCGGTCCCGCCGCCGGCCTCGGTCATCGCCAGTGGTGGCGGCGGCGGGCGGTCGGTCGCACCGCCGCCGTCGCATCGGCGGCCGAACTGCCGCCCGGTCGGCATCTCCGCACGGAGGAACTTGCCCGCCTGGAAGCCGCGCTGTTCCTCGCCCGCGAGCCGCTCTCCACGCGGCGGCTCGCCAAGCTCGCGCGGCTCGCCGACGGAACCCGGGCCCGAACGCTGCTGCGGGAACTCCGCCGGCTCCAGGACGCCGGCGGCATGGCCATGCGGGTGGAGCAGATCGCCGGCGGCTTCCAACTGCTCTCCCGGGCCGCCTTCGGCCCATGGATCCGTCGGCTCCACGACCATCCCGCGACGGCCCGGATCTCCGCGGCGGGCCTCGAAACCCTGGCGATCGTGGCCTACCGGCAGCCGGTCACCAGGGCCGAAATCGAGGCGATCCGGGGCGTCGGCAGCGAGGAGATGCTGCGGCAACTCCTGGACCGCGATCTGGTGGCGATCGGGGGCCGGGCCGAGGATCTGGGGCGGCCCAACGTCTACGTCACCACGCGCCGGTTCCTGGCCGCTTTCGGGCTGGCCGGCCTGGAGGATCTGCCGCCGATCGAGACCCTGACCGCTCCCACGGCCGACCCTCCGCCCGCGGAATCGTGATTTCGGGCCGCCGGCTGCTTGCAAGGAGCGTCCGCGGGGGCCACACTTTTCCCTCTCCCGGATCGCGGTGGCGGCACGTGAGGTAGTCGTGGGTTTTTTTCCGCGGCCGATTGGACGATGATTCGCGGATCGGGTAGAGATTTGTCGAGCGTGTGTGTGATTGGTTGGTCCTTTGGTCGTCGACCTGACTCCTGGAGAAAATGCCGTGACGATTGCTGAGCGTGGCCGGGGCGATGAGGGCGTTTCGACCGCCGAGGTCTTCTCCTGGAGCGAGCTCCCCGAGTTGCTTGCCGCTGAGGATCTGTTCGACGGCATGGACGTGAGCTTCTCGCTGACCGGCTCGTCCGATCGCGATCTCGTCGCCCGTGACGAAGAAGATGACGACTTCGACGATGATGACGACGAGGACGATGACGAGGAGTTCGACGACGACGAGGAAGACTCCGAGGAAGACGAAGAGGACGACGAGGAGTGGGAAGAAGTCGAGGACGATGAGGAAGACGAGGAGGACGAGGAAGACGACGACTTCGAC
>JBJTPO010000488.1:0-5886 GCA_046075145.1 Planctomycetota bacterium | reverse complement strand
GGCTGGGCGGGTTCCATCGCAACCCAGCCCCCCAAACGCCGAGCGACATGGACCGCGGCTTCCCCACCCCCCCGCCTCGCGCCGAGTGGCTGGGATCAGACACCGGCGGTCACATGCGGCAGCGACTTCACAGCACGAGTCCCACGTACGCCGCGAGCGAGGCGAGGGCCGTGAGCACGGCGACGCCCCACGCCCTCCACTTCACCGCCGGCAGCACCGCGACGACCGCGGCGAGGATCGCCACCGCGACGGCGACCTCGACCACCAGCACCTTGGCCGTCGCGGCCTGAAGGATGCGAATGGCGAGGAAGGCGGCCATGACGATTCCGGCGGCGAACGCCGCAACAACGCGACCGCGATCGACGAACTGGCCCGCGAGGTGTGCCGCCAGCGCCATGGCGTAGGGAAAGAAGAACTCGCGGTTGCCTGTCAGCTGGTGGGCCGCCATCCAGCCGGCTGCTGGCACGAGGCCCACGAGCGGCCGGAGCCGGAAGTCGGCCGCGACCTGGCCGGTGCAGGCGAGCACGCCGAGCACCACCCAAGCCGGTCCGCCGAGAACATGGGCCGCCGCGAGGAAGACGAGCTCCGCGGCGATGAAGGCCGCCGCTGGGGGCGGCGCCGCAGTCGGGCTCCCGGTATCGCCCCGACCACCATCGTGCTCGAGCACCATCTTCACGTGCGGCCCTGCCGTCAGCACGTCGAAGGGCTCGGAGACGACCTGCCAGCCGAGTTTCTCATAGAAGCCGATGGCCGACGTGCGGGCGTTGCACCAGACGAGCCATCCGGGCTCGTCCCGCCGGGCGTCGGCCACAGCGCGCTCGAGCAGCTTCCGGCCGAGCCCCCTGCCCTGCACCGCGGAGTCGGTGGCCATGCCCCGCAGTTGCCAGGCCGGCCGCCCCTCCCATTCGGAGCGCATGAGCGAGAGGCAGCAGACCGGCTCGTCGCCCGAGACCACCGCATAGTGGCGGGTGGCGGCGTCGTGATCGCCGTCGAAGCCGGCCGTCTCGAAAGGCAGCCCGGCCCGCAGGATCCGGTGCCGCAGCGGCAGGATCTCCTCCACGGCGACGAGGCGGAAGGTCATCTCGGGCGGCATGCGGGCAGATCGACGGGGCGACCTCGGGTGGAACGGGAGTCCGGACAGGGCTTCCTTTATATGCTGCTGCTTCCGGCCAGCGCCTCGACACCCGGCTGCCATGCCACACCCCACCGCCACGTTGCTCGAACGGCTCGCCAACGCCTTCCCGATCTGGGTGGCGGCGGCCTGCGGCCTGGCGCTCGTGGAGCCCGCGCTCTTCACGTGGTTCAACGATCGGCTGATCGTGGCAGGGCTCGGGCTGATCATGCTCGGCATGGGGATGACGCTCACGGTCGCCGACTTCGCCCGCGTGGCGTCGCGACCGGCGGCCGTGGTGGCCGGGTTCGTGGCCCAGTTCACGATCATGCCGCTGGCGGGCTGGGGCGTCGCGCGGGCGCTCGATCTGCCCACGCCCTTCGCGGTGGGGCTGATCCTGGTCGGCTGCTGCCCCGGCGGCACGGCCTCGAACGTGGTCACCTACATCGCCCGGGCCGACGTGGCCCTCTCGGTGACGATGACGACCTGCTCGACGCTCGCGGCGGTCGTGCTGACGCCGCTCCTGACGCAGGTGTTCGCCGGCACGCTCGTGGAGGTGGACATGCTCGGCCTGCTCCTCTCGACCCTGCAGGTGGTCGTGCTGCCGGTGGCCGGGGGGGTCTTGCTCAAACGGTTCGCGTCGACGGTGGTCGAGACGGTGCTGCCGGCGGCGCCGCTGGCGAGCGTGCTCGTGATCGCGCTCGTCTGCGGGAGCATCATCGGCCAGAACGCGGCCGCCGTGCGGGAGAGCGGGCCGCGGCTGCTCGTCGCGATCGTGCTCATGCATTCGATCGGCTTCGCGGTGGGCTACGGCTTCGCCCGGGCGTTCGGGTTTCCGGTGGTGGCGGCCCGCACGATCTCGATCGAGACCGGCATGCAGAACTCGGGCTTGGGCGTAGTCCTGGCCCGCAAGCATTTCGCGGCCGAGCCGCTCACGGCGGTGCCCGGCGCGATCTCGGCGCTGGTCCACTCCGTGCTCGGCAGCCTGCTGGCCGCCTGGTGGCGACTGCGACCGTGAGGCTCGCAACGGAAAGCGGAACCGCTGCTCGCCGCACTGAAAGAGGCAGTGACCTGCCCCCCCTTCAACGAGGCCACTCCGGGAGCCTCGCCCCGCGTCCGCCCGGTGTCAGCAGGCCGAAGCAGGTTCCGGGCGGACGCTTGGGAGCCTAAGTCGCCTGCGTCGGCGGCCTGCGGCCGGATCTTTGTCCAACATTCCGCGCGTGGGCTACCCGCCGGCCGGCCGGCTGCCGCGCCGGGGCGGCTTCTTGCCGAGGCGGGCGTCGAGTTCGGCGAGGATCGCGAGCCCACGCTTCGGGCCCCCGCGAGCCGCCCGCAGTCGAAAGCGGGTCTCGGTGTCAAACTCCGCGAGCCCCGTGGCTGAAAACTCTTCCATCAACTTGTTGAGGCTGATGCCTCGATGACGGGCCAAATCTCTCAGTCGGGCAGCCGTATCGTCTGGAATCCGGATTGTCAGCGTGGTCATGACGATGTCTCCAGCAACTTGAGAAATCGGGCGGGGGTCAGGATTCGGATGCGGTGATCAACGAACTTTGCCCATGAAGCCCGGAACCAGAGCCATCACGATGCTGAAAGCACTGACACCGAGTATGCGGCAATGTCGGGATCAACGGTCGCGATCGTAAGCCCGTGTTGAATCGCCTGGGCAATCAACAACCGATCGAATGGGTCGCGGTGGAGTGGCGCGAGGCCGGTCAGATGCAACATCGACCCCTCATCCACCGGCAAGGGAGATATCCCGTGGGCAGCACGCTGGCAAGGCAGATACTCGGCTGGCGGCCCGGGAAGTGGGAGCTTGCCCAGGCCGCACTTGATGACCGCTTCCCACACTGAGGCGGCGCTCAGAAAAACCTTGTTACCCGGATCTTGAATGGCCACTCGAAATGACGACGGGAATTTCGGATCGGCGGTGATGTACCACAGGAACACATGGGTATCGAGCAACAGCCTCATGACCCATCAAACTCCCGAAGGATCTCGGGGGGCAGTGGGCTGTCGAAGTCGTCTGGAACGGTGAACGTGCCTGCGGCGAGGCCGAATGCCCGGGATACTCCACCGGGCGCGGCAACTGGCCGGAGTTCCGCGACTGGCCGGCCTCCGCGGACGACGACAATGTGCTCCCCTGCCGCCACTCGGTCGAGCAGGGCGGCAGGATCTTGGGCTAGTTCTTGAAGGCTGACGTTGATCATGTCGCGATTATATCCCCGTCTCTTTGGTCGACGGATCGTGACCAGGCCCATGGCGATGGAACCGGTTTCTGTCACCAAACAGGCCGGCCGGATGCTTGACAGCCCGGCCACGCTTGGATAATGTACATGCGTACACACACAAGCAGTGGCCGCAATCGGGCGGCCAAACCGCCGGACAAAAGGGCGTGTCATGGTGACGATCGGGCTGGCAAACATCCCCCGGCCAGGCCACGAGGCGGTCGATGAGGCAGCTCGCGGCTCGGCCCTCGGCCTGCCCGCCGCCCTGGTTCGCTCGGGGCTCGCAAGCCCAGGCCTCCTGAAGACGGGCCTGCTGAACGCCGGGGAGTTCGAGGGCCGGGAAAACGCCCGTGAGGTGGTCGCGAGCGGCTTTGCTGCGGTCGATTCGCTGCTGCCAGCCGGCGGCCTGCGGCGGGGCAGCCTCGTCGAATGGCTTGCCGGCGGTGATGCGGCGGCCGGCGATGTGGCCGGTGGGGCCGGGGCGGTATCGCTCGCCCTCGCGGTCGGCTGTCGGCTGGCCGGGGCCGCCGCCGGGCCGCGCACGATCGTGGTCGTCGATCGAGCCGGCTGGTTTCACCCGCCGGCCGTGCTGCCGTGGCTCGGCGACTCGCGGCAGCTCGTCGTGGCCCGACCGTCAAGCGACGACGACGAAATCTGGGCGATCGACCAGGCGCTGCGGTGCCCCGGCGTGGCGGCGGTGGTGGCCTGGCCGCGGTCGGTAGTACGGCAGCAGGGCCATGCACCACATGCTCGTGGCAGTCTGCCAGCGGGTGCCGGCCGCCCGCGGCCCACCGCCCAGTGGACCACCGCGATGCGCCGCTGGCAGCTGGCAGCGCGCAAGAGCGGCGCGGTCGGCTTGCTCGTGCGGCCGGCAGTGGCCGCGGGTGAGCCCTCGTGGGCCGAGGCGAGGCTGACCGTTTCGCCGCTGCCCGGTGGCACGCTCCTCGAGCGGCGTTTGCGGCTCGAGCGGGCCGGGGGTAGTTGGAGCGCCGCCACCGAGAGTCTGGTCACCGAGACGGTGCTCGATCTATCGCGAGGCCGCGAAGGAGCGGCTGCTCGGGGAGCGGCTCAGGCAACGGCTCGGGAATCCGGCGGGGGAATCGGTGCACGTGCCCCGCGCACGGGCTCCGGTCGCTGGTCGGCCGGCCAGCCAACCAGCGGCGAGGGAGGTGTGTCATGCCGCGCATCATGACGATCTGGCTGCCGCGTTGGCCGGTGCAGCGGCGGCTCGTCGAGAGACAAGAATGGCGGAAGCGACCGGTGTTCGTCTGTAGCCGGGAGAAGCGCGGGCTGATGACGGTCGTGTCATGGGCCTGGGCCGAGCCGCCGAAGCGGCGGCGGGCGGCGATTCAGCCGGGCATGTCTCTGGCCGAGGCGATGGCGGTCTTGGCGCTGGCCTATGGCTCCGCGGCCTGCCATGCGGCCGAGGTCGATGCCGACGATTCCGCAGCCGACGCGGAGGCGCTCGGGCAACTGGCGAGAGCCTGCCGGCGCTTCGCCCCGCTGGTGGGCGTCGAGGCGACGCCCGCAGGCCGGACCGGCGGCAGCCCGAGGGAGATGACCCCGGCGGAGTGTCTCCACCTCGACGTCACGGGCACGGCCGGATTCTTCGGCGGCGAGGCGGCGCTCACCCGCACGGCCGCCTGGACGCTCGCGGCCCGGGGCCTGCACGCCCGCGTGGCGATCGCCGACACGCCGGCCGCGGCCTGGGCCGCAGCGCATCACACCGATCTCGTGGCGCGGGCGGAGCCGCGGCCCGACGCCGAGCCGGCATCAGGCCCGACCGCGCCAGCCCTCCGCCCGCGTGCCGCTGGCAGCCATCGCCGCTGGGCGGTCGTGCCACCGGGGGCGCAGCGGCTCGCGCGGGGCGACGGCGCCGTGCTCGCCGGGCTGCCGCTTTCGGCCCTGCGGCTCGAGCCGGCCGCCGTCGAGATGCTCCGCGAGGTGGGCATCGACACGATCGGCGGCCTCTTGCGGCTGCCGGCCAAGAGCCTTGCCTCGCGGTTTCCGGCGAGCGTGGCCGAGCGGCTGGCGGAGTTCACGGGCGCCCGGGCCGAGCCGATTCTTCCGCCCCGCGGCGCCGAGCTGCCGCAGGCGAGCCATGCCTTCGAGCTGCCCCTGTCGCTCGCCTCCGTCGATGAGTCCATGATCGCCGAGCTGCTTGAGCGGCTCGTGGGGCAATGCACGGCGCCACTGGCCGCGCGGGGGGAAGGGATCGTTTCGCTGCAGGTGAGGTTCGAGTCGGCCACATCGCCGCTCGCTGTCACGGCTGCGTCGCCGGCCGCGCCAGTGGTGATCGACGCGGGCCTTTTTCGGCCGAGCACCTCGCCGCACCACATCACCGAACTCGTGCGGCTGCGGATGGGCCGCATGAAACTGCCTCGCGAGATCGAGGGAGTCGCCGTCGAGGTGGTGGCCACAGGGCCGGTCGAATGCCGGCAGCGGCCGCTCTTCGACATCGCCCCGGAGGGCGGCTCGGGCCACGCGACGGCTTCGCAGGCCGCGGAGGTGTCGCTCCTGCTCGACCGGTTCGCCGGTCGCCTCGGCCGG
>JBJTPO010000487.1:0-6393 GCA_046075145.1 Planctomycetota bacterium | reverse complement strand
CGACAAGCAGCTCGCCGAGACGATCACGGAGGAGGCCAAACCGGTGGTCTTCGTGGTCAATAAGTGGGATCTCTACGCCGCCGACGTCAAGAAGCGGGAGTGGACGCAGTATCTCCGCGACACCTTCCGGACGATGCCCTGGGCGCCAGTGGCCTTCGTGACGGCCACCAAGAGCCGCAACGTGAAGGCCGCGATCGACACGGCCCAGCGGCTCTACCGGCAGAGTCGCACCCGCGTACCCACGGCCAAGCTCAACGACGTGCTCCGGGCCGCGGTGGACGCCAATCGCCCCTCGCCCGACGGCCGCGGCCGGCCGGTGCGGCTGTATTACGCGACGCAGGTCGACGTGGGCCCGCCCGCGATCGTGATCTCGGCGAGCGCCCCCAAGAGCATCTCCGAGCCCTACAAGCGGTATCTGGCGGGCGTGTTCCAGAAGCGGCTGCCCTTCCGGGAGGTGCCGATTCGGCTGCTGCTGCGGGGCAAGAAGGCGGAAGACAAGGCGTGACAGCGGAGGACGAGCGAGCGTGGGCCGCGGCTGCCCTCACCCCATCGCCGGACGTTCGCTCCGGGCATGCCAATGGTGTTCGGCACTGGATGTGCCGAACGAGGCGGGCCTCACAAAAGTGGGTCCAGGTTTGCAGCCTGGGCAATCCGGCTGACGAGGCAGTCGGGCTGGGAAGTGGCGAGCCGATTCAGGCAGGCTGCAAGCCTGCCCCACGGCCGAGGCAACCCGTGTGCCGCACAGGATTGGCATCACGCCCTTCGCTCACTCCGTGCCGGCTTCCGGGGCATGGGCAGCCCCTGGCGGCGTGGAGGATTCGGCAAGAAGCGCCTGGATGTCTCGAACCTGCCGCGGCGTGAACGGCACCGGGCCGTCGAGCAGCCCGGGTTCGACCACGTCTTCCGGCACGAGGGTCGCCACGATCCGCGTTTCGAGTTCGGCGATGCCCCGGCCCGTGAGGGCGGAGGTGACGGCCGGCGCCGATGCCGCCTCCGGCGCGGGGGGCGGTGAGATGTCGGGGAAGAGATCGGACTTCGTGATCACCACGATCTCGCGCGGGGCCGGCTCCGGCAGCGGGCTGCCCGCCGGCACGAGCCGCAGCACGAGGTCGGCTTTCGCGGCCGCGGCGACGGCCCGGGCGATGCCCGCTTGCTCGGTCGGCGAGGCGGCGGCAAGGTCGGCGCGGCCGCCGGCCGTGTCGACGAGATCCACGTCCCAGCCCCCCAGCACCAGCCGCGTCATGACGAGGTCGCGGGTGGTACCCGCCTGGGGCGAGACGATGCTCCGGGCATGACCTGCCAGCGCGTTGACGAGGCTGCTTTTACCGGCGTTGACCGGGCCGGCCACCACGACCCGCCACGGCTCGACAAGCCGCAGGCCGACCCGCGCGGCGCGGAGCAAGGCGGCCATGGCCGGCCCGCGGTCGGCGGCGGCGAGGCCGCCGATCCGGACGATCTCGGCAGCCAACGCGCCGGCGAGCTGCCGGCCGAGGATGCGGGCGGCCTGGGGCCCCCCCGCCAAGCCCAGCGCCTGCCGGGCCTCGATCGCGATCGAGTCGACGCCGGTGGCAGCGAGCCACTCGGGCCACCCCAGCCGGAGAGCCCCTCCCGCCTCGAGGCTGCCGAGCACCGCCTCCGCCGCCGCGGCCCCGCCGTGGCAGTGGATCTCCAGCCGATCGGCGGCCTGGCGCACGACCACGAGTTCCTCTCCCGCCGCTCCCGCGGCCGAGTGCCACATGCCGACGGCGATCGAGCGGTCGGGCCGCTCCACGAGCGGCCGCCCGGCCCGTGGCCGAAACAGTCGGTCGGCCAGGTCAGAGGCCCGCGGGCCTGCGACGCCGACCACCGCCAGCGCGCCGCGGCCCGGCGGCGTCAGTAGCGTGACCCGGAGCGGATCGGCTGGAGCGCGGATGTCGGACACGGGATGGATGGGAGTCGCCTTCATGCGGGCCGCGGGCACGGTCGGGTGCGGGACTGCCATCGTTGTAAATCATGCCCGGACCGCCACGCGCGGCACGACCGCTACGACAGGCCGGGCCGCCGGTCGGCGGGCGTGGTTTTCCGGGGCGGCGGGCGGCCGCGGGCCGGCTGCGGCGCATAGTTGGGAGGCCCGCCGCGTCACCCACGCCGGCCCTCCACACCCGCTCCCGCACGATGCCCAACCTGATCGCCAAGCTCTCCGCCCTGGGCCTGATCGGCGCCGGCTTTGCCGCCACCGGCGACCTCGGCTGGATCGCCGATCGCGGAATGCGGGTGCTCGATGCCGCCGACGTCGCCATGCCAGCCGCCCGCGACGAGGCGGCTCCGGCGGCCGACGGGGGGCAGGACTTCGCGATGCCGGCCACGCCCGTTGCCCCGATGCCGCCCGTCCCCTCCCCGTTGCCGCCCGCCCCGCCTCCGCCAGCCGCACCGGCTCGGCCAGCCGCACCACCGGCGCTCAAGCCGCCTGCCGGCGGGCCAAAGCAGATCGCTTGGGCAAGCGTCGCCGCGGGCGACCGGATCGTCGTCTGGCTGGCCGCCGGCGGCTCACGCTGCCTCGTGCTCGACATCGTCGATCCGGCCAGTGGCGAGGCGCTCGCCTACGACGCGGCAGCCGTCTCGGCGGAGGGAAAGCCGCTGATGGCGTCGGGCCCGCCCCGACGCGTCGTCGTGGGCCGACGCAGCGGCGAGAGCGGGCTGGCGGTGGGCGGCATGCTCAGCCTCGCGGCGGCCGGGATCGCGACGCAGGGAGAGGGCGGCCGCTGGCTCGGCCCGATCGAGGCGCTCGCGCTCATCGATTGACCGCGCGGCACCCGGCACCGCAGCCGATTACTCGTCGGCGCCGACCCGCTTCTTCGAGAGGCCGATCTTCCGCTCGTCGGTGTCGACGCGGAGCACCTTCACCTCGATCGGGTCGCCCACCTTCACGAGTTCCTCGGCGTTCTCGACCTTGTCGTCGGAGAGTTCCGAGATGTGGAGCAGGCCCTCGAGGCCGTCCTCGAGCCCCACGAACACGCCGAAGTTCGTGATCTTGGTGATCGTGCCATTGACGACGTCGCCCGGCTTGTAGCGGCCGGGGATGTCACCCGTCCACGGGTCGTCGCTCATCTGCTTGAGTCCCAGGGCGATCCGCCGCCGCTGCTGGTCCACCGAGAGCACCTTGCACTCGACCTCGGTGCCCTTGTCGAGCATCTCGCTGGGGTGGGTCACCTTTCGCGTCCACGACATGTCGGTGACGTGGAGCAGGCCGTCGATGCCGTCGTTGATCTCGACGAAGGCGCCGTAATTGGTGAGGTTGCGGACCACGCCCTTGACGATCGCGCCCGGGGGATAGTCGGCGGCCACCTTCTCCCAGGGATTCTGCTGGGTCTGCTTCATGCCCAGCGAGATCTCCTGCTTCTCCTTGTTGATGGCCAGCACCACCACCTCCACCTCGTCGCCCGGCTTGACGAGCTCCGACGGGTGGCTGACCCGCTTCGTCCAGCTCATCTCGGAGATGTGGACGAGGCCCTCGACGCCGTCCTCGAGCTTCACGAAGGCGCCGTAGCTCATCACGTTGACGACCGTGCCCTTGCAGACCGTGCCCACCGGATACTTCTCGGCCACCTTGATCCAGGGACTGGCCGTCCGCTGCTTCATGCCCAGGGCGATCTTCTCGCGGTCGCGGTCGATGTGCAGCACCTGCACCTCGACCTCCTGGTCGATCTGCACCATCTCGCTGGGGTGGCCGATCCGGGCCCACGACATGTCGGTGATGTGGAGCAGGCCGTCGATGCCGCCCAGATCCACGAAGGCGCCGAAGTCGGCGATGTTCTTGACCACGCCGCGGCGGACCTGGCCGACCTCGAGCGTCTCCATCAACTGCTTCTTCCGCTCGGCCCGCTCCTGCTCGATCAGCGCCCGGCGGGAGACGACGATGTTCCGCCGGGCCTCGTCGATCTTGAGCACCAGGCACTGGATCGCCCGGCCGCAGTAGTCGCCGATGTCGGCGGGGCGGCGGATGTCGACCTGGCTGGCCGGCAGGAAGACGTTGACGCCGGAGATGTCGACGAGCAAGCCGCCCTTGATCTTGCGGGTGACGAAGCCGGTGACGACGTCGTTTTCCTTGACGCTCTCCATCACGCGGATCCAGTCCTCGATCCGCCGCGCCTTGCGCTTGGAGAGGGTGATCAGACCGCGCTGCTCCTCCTGGCCCTCCTCGAACTCCTCGAGGAGCACCTTGACCACGTCGCCGATCTGCGGCGGGGGTTCCGAATCGTCCCACTCGTTTCGCGGGATGTGGCCTTCGCTCTTGTAGCCCACGTCGACGAGCACGAACTCGTCGTCGACCCGCAGGATCTTCCCCTCCAGCACCGCGTTGACCGCCAGCACGGCGGTGCCCGCCCCGTATTCGCCATCACCGGCCCCGGCCAGCGCCAGTTCGAGTTCCTGTTCGAGATCGTTGCCGGTTTCCAGTTCGCGAATGAGGTTGCGGTTGACCATGCGTGGGGGTTTCGGGAAAGACCGTAAAAAGGGGAAGGGGGACGGGGCGGGCCACGGATCGAGCCACGCAGTGTAGCAGCCCGCGGAGCCCGGAACAATCGACTCGGGGCCGCGAACGGCCCATTTTCCCCGATCGGCCCCGAGGGCGGCCCGCTTCTGCCGGCCTTCGCCCCGAGCCGATGACAGAATGGAGCCTGTCGCCGCCGGAGCCCGTGGACCGATGCTGCCCCGCCGCCGCCTGCTCGCCGCCTCGACGGCCGCCCTCGCTCTTCCCGCCGTTGGCCGGGCCCAGTTGGCCACACCCGCCGAGGGCACGGTGGCCCCCAAGCTCGGCGACATGCGGGTGCAGCGGTATCGCGTCGGCGTGATCGTGGCGGCCGAAGGGGGCCCGTGTCGCGGGATCTACGCCACGCTGCCGGTGCCAACCAGCTGGCCGGAGCAGAAGGTGCGGATCGTCGAAGAGGATGTCTCCCGGGGGGTGAAGGGGCCGGCGTACCGCACGCTCGCCGACGGCGTCGAACAACTGGTGGTCACGATCCCTTCGATTCCCGCTGGCGGCAAGGAGCACGCGATCATCACCTTCGAGCTGGAGCGGTTTGCGATCGTGGCCCCGGACGGCACCGCCGGCTGGCGGATCCCCACCAAGCCCGGCCGCGACATCCGGTTCCACCTCGGGGCGAGCCCCTACGTGGAGACCCGGGATCCCAAGATCGTGAAGTTCGCCACGGCCGCCGCCGGTGACCACGAGGGCTGGAAGCGGGTCGAGGCGATCTACGACGCGGTTCGCGAAAAGGTGGAATATCGAAATGGCGAACTGAAGGGCGCGCGGCGGGCCCTCGCCGACGGCTGGGGCGACTGCGAGGAGCTCACCTGCCTGTTCATTGCCGCGGCCCGCTCGCAGGACATCCCCGCCCGCACCGTCTGGGTGGAGGGCCACTGCTATCCCGAGTTTTATCTCGAGGACGCCGAGGGCCGCGGCTGCTGGCACCCCTGCCAGGCGGCGGGTACGCGGGCGTTCGGGGAGATGCCGGACCAGTTGCCGATCCTGCAGAAGGGCGACTCCTTCCGTGACCCCGATCGCCCCGGCAAGCAGCTCCGCTACGTGGCGGAGTTTCTCAAGGGCGCGGCGGTCGAGGGGGGCGGCAAGCCGCAGGTGACCTGGGTGCGCGAAGGGGCCTAAGGCGGGGTCGCGGCTCAGCCGGCACCGCGCTCCGCGACCACCTGCTCGGCCACCGCAACGATCTCGGCGAGCTCCTCGATCGGCCGGCCAAACTGGTCGCGGGCCACCGGGGCGAACCAACGCGGCAGGATCTCCATGCCGGCGTCCTTCCAGGCCTGCTCCATCCGCTCGCCGGCCAGCCGCACGATCTTCTCGCGGCCGCGGCCCGTCAGCGTCGAACGGTGGGCCCACGGCGTGACGGGGCCGTCGAACCCGGCCGCCTCTGCCGCCTTGAGCACCTCGGCCGCGGCGATCACGCCGGTTTCACAGGGCATCAGCCGGTCGGCCTCGGTGAGTTCCGAGCCGGCGGTGCCGCGGGGCGCGTCGGACAGCCGCACCTCCACGATCCGCCCCTTGGGCACCTTGGCGACCATCTCGACCGGCTCGCCGGTCACGTGGAGCGCCCAGGCGTCGACCACGGCGCCGATCCGCTCGTGGGCCGCGGACACGAGGCCCACGAGCGCCTCGAACGTGCTGATGAAGGGGGAGCCGGTGGTGTCTTCGGCCGGCCGCTCCGGCCGGATCGCGAGGCCCAGCTGGATGCCGTGTGGCGCCAGCAGATCGCCGATCGTGTGCAGGCGGATCCGATGCAGCTCGAAGAAATCCTTGAAGGAGTGATCTTCCGAGACCGGCGCCAGGGTCGCGATGGCCCGGTGACACTCTGCGGCCGAGGCGAGCTCGAGCCGCTTGGGCAGTTCGGCGAGTTCGGCCTC
>JBJTPO010000486.1:0-4522 GCA_046075145.1 Planctomycetota bacterium | reverse complement strand
ATGAGCTTCTGGCGTGTCCGCGACTGCAGGCCGAGAAGCACGAGGACCGTCGGATTCCCCAGATCGCCTGCGATCACTTCGGCATGTGTCGCGTAGGTTGCGGCTGGCGTCGCGTCCTCGTGCGATGTCTCGATGGCCAGCACCCAGTCCCGGCCCAGGATTCGAGCGCGGTAGCACCCGTACCGCTTGCGGAGATAGAGCGGGAGTTTTTCGTGCGGTGCCTTCACTAGCTCCGGGCGTTCACCGGTGAGGTCGGCAAGGTACGAGAGCAAAGAGTCGGCGGGGGGCGGCATTCTATGTACCCTCGTAATGCACACTACACAATGTGAGTGTAGTATGCTCAATGAGTGTATAGAATGGTAGGGCGAGCCGCGATACCGCCGGCTTTTCTGCGGCTAAAACCGTTTTCAGTATTAACTGTCCGACGGCTTTCGCATTTCGCGAAACGCGAAGGTAGAATCTTCGTATGCAACTTAAACCCCAAGACCTTGTGGCCGCTCTAAAGCTCTCTGTAGGCCCCTCGCTGACTTATCCCCAACTGGCGGTCGGCCTCAGCCTAAGCCTTTCGGAGGCCCACGGCGCCGTTAAACGGGCACAGGCGGCAGGCCTTCTCCTTTCCGACCGCCAGCCGAACCGGCCGGCCATTCTCGAGTTTGTGCTCCACGGCGCCCGTTATGCGTTTCCTCCCGTGCGCGGCGGGATAACCAGAGGGATGCCCACGGCGCACGCGGCACCGCCGCTTGCGGAACTCATCGTTCAGGACAACGACCCTGTACCGGTGTGGCCCGATCCGCAGGGCGAGGCTCGTGGTGCATCTTTTAAGCCGCTTTACCGCGGGGCCCCAAAGGCGGCACGCGCCGATGCAAAGCTCTATCAGTGCTTGAGCCTGATCGACGCTCTTCGTGGAGGTCGGGCCCGAGAGCGGAATCTGGCCAAGGAGCATCTGACGAGGCTGCTCAATGGCTGAAAGAGAAACTCCGAATCTTGCGATGCTCCGCGAAGTGGCTCAGCGTATTGAATCGCTCCTTCCCCGCCTGGCATTTCTGGGCGGAGTCGTAGTGGACCTCTTCGTCACGGAACCCACGGCCCGGCCAAGCCGTGCAACCAAGGACGTGGATGTCGTCATCGATCTTGTTCACTACGGGCAGTATGCAGAGACGCTACGCGATGAGCTCGTCGCTCTGGGCCTGGAAGAGGATACGACGGTAGGCGCGCCACGCTGCCGCTGGCGATTTAAGGATGCTCCACGTCAAATCGTCGACATCATGCCGACGAAGGGCGAGGTGCTGGGCTTCTCGACAGAGTGGTACGCCGAAGCCTTTCAGTCCGCTCAGCCGTTCTCGGTGCCCGGCGGGCCGGTTATTCGGCTGGTGACGCCGGCCTATTACCTCGCGACGAAACTCACGGCGTTCCACGACCGAGGGAGGCAGGATCCGATTGTCAGCCACGACCTCGAGGACATCGTCACCGTGGTCGATGGCCGCGCATCGCTCGTCATGGAGCTTCAGGCCGCTCCATCAGGGGTGCGGGCGTTCATCGCCGGCGCGTGGCGAGATCTTTTGGAGACGGGCGAGGTGCCAGCCCTGCTCGAGGCCCATCTGGGCCCCGATGAAGCGAGCCAAGCTCGAGCCGGCCTCGTATTGGCACGGATCGAAGCCATGTCCCGCCTCGGCTGAAAACGCCGTGTACGCGGCTTGATGCTCCACGGTGATGACCGCGGACGCCTTGGTTGCCGATCCGCGACGTGAAGAGCGGGCTTTGATGTTCTGCGCGGAATAACACAAAAAGACTGTGTCATTCCGTACGAAACGTCAAAATCCGCTCCAATCACGGCCCAGAGAAAGGGGGGCGAGCATGCCCGTGACCACCGTGACCCGCCAACAGCTCTACGAGCGGCTCTGGCAGACGCCGACCGTTCATCTCTGCAAGGAGTTCGGCCTGTCGGACGTCGGCCTCGCCAAGCTCTGCAAGCGGCACAAAATCCCGAAGCCTTATCTCGGCTATTGGGCCCGAAAGGCGGCCGGAGCGAACCCGCGGATCATCCGGTTGCCGAAGTGTTCTGACCCGAACCTGGCGACGATCCGGCTCTTGCAGTCGGAAGTGCCGATTCAGCCGTCGGGATTTTTCGACCCCGAGATCGAGAAGCTCTACGAGGCTGAGCTGAAGCGAGACCGGATCGTCGTGCAGGCCGAACTCTGCTCGCCACTGCCGATCGTGGAGCGAACCCATCGGTCCCTGCTCAGTGGCAGGCAGCTCAAGAGCCCGACCCTGGCCGCGTCCATGAGCAAGCCGCTCGTCGAGCGGGCGATGCGGATCATGGACGCCCTGCTCAAGGGGCTCCTCGAGCGGGGCTGCACGATCGAGAGCGAGGGGTATTACGCGGCGACGGCCACGTCGATCCGCTGCCACGGCCATGAGTTTGGCCTCCGAATTCGCGAGCCGGCCATGGCCGTCAAACGACCGGACAAGTATTTCGGCATGATGCGGACGGAGTATGACCCCTCCGGCCGAATCCAGCTCGAGATCGAGGGGTTTGGCTCCTGGTCGCCGAAGCTCATCCGTGACGGCAAGCAGTCCACGATCGAGGACCGGGTCGGAACCCTGCCGGCGCAGATGCTCAAGGCAATCGACAGGTCCCGCCGCGAATGTGCCGAGCGGGAGGAGAAGGAACGCAAGCGGCAGGCCGAACTCCACGCGAAATGGGAGGCGGAGGAGCAGGCCAAGGAGTTGGCCCGGCAGGCGGCTGAAAAGAAGCGGAGGGAGGAGGCCCTGTTCGAGCGGGCCAGGCAGTGGAAGAAGTGCCAGGAACTACGCGATTTCGTGCACGCCGTTCGCGACCTCGCGGAGGAGCGGCCGTTGCCAGAGGGGGCTCAGCAGGAAGCGTCGGACTGGATCGAGTGGGCGATGGGTGTCGCCGACGCCCACGACCCGCTTGCCACCTGGGCAGAGCAGCTGCCCGAGCGGGTCCAAAAGCCTCGGTAAGCGATCGCTTTGATTAGGAGACCAGGAATATACCGTCGGTATATTCCCAGGCGCTCAATTAAAGGCGGGGCAAGGGAGGCCAAGGCGCTTTTTGGCCGCGCACCCAAAACCTGCTGAATCACGATCAATGTGGGGTTTGGTAGACGGTTCATCGAGGAGAAAGCGATGAGAGGGTTACCGATCTCCGCTATCGGCCGCCCGTCGGAAGAGACTCACGAGGGCCTGGCGCTGTCCGTCCGGCAGTTCGCCGAGGAGTCGAACCATCTCATCGAGATCGGAGGCCACCCCAACTGGTCCGGAATTTGGTCCGGAATTTTCCTCGACTGCGGTATCTCCCGAGGATTCTGCAATAATTCGACTCCCCGTGGGGGTATCTGAACAACCGTATCCTTCGCACACGCGGGGGATACGGTTGATTCGCTTTCCGCGTGCCGCCGTGTGCCGTCGTCTGCGCGCATGTGCGACGTCGGATTTGACGTCGCTTTTTGGAAGTGCTCCTCGCTCCCGAAGCGGCCTCGTTTAAGGGAGGGGCAGGTCGGATCTGGTCCTACCACCGCGGAAGCACCGGCACCGATATCACGTGGTGTTCACCCGGCTCCCGTACGACTCACCTTACCCCACCGGCCTTTTTCCTGAGATAGAATGTCACTGCAGAATCGCAGGCGACGTGCGACAGAGGAGCAGCAACATGCACTGGCAGGACCGTATTGGTTTCGATCCCGGCGTTCTGGGCGGAAAACCAGTCATCAAGGGCACGCGGTTAGCCGTCGAGAAGATCGTTGAACTCATGGCAGCCGGCTGGTCGGAGCAGCAAATCATCGAGAACCATCCGGGCATCTCGCGTGACGATATCGCTGCGTGCCTCTTCTACGCGAGCGACGTGCTGAAGTCTGAGCGGGTTGTCACGTTGGCGACATCTGACTGAAAGTACGTCGGCATGCTGTTTCTCGCCGACGAGGACTTTCCAGGGATCGCCGTGCGTTGGCTGAGGGAGGCCGGGCACGACGTCATGTGGGCACGAACGCACATGCCCGGCGGCGCTGATGCGGCGTTGCTTGCCGCGGCACAGAGAGACTCCCGGGTCGTCCTGACGTGCGACAAGGATTTCGGTGAGCTCGCATTTCACTGGGGCCTGCCGGCATCGTGCGGCGTCGTGTTGTTTCGGTTTACGGCATCTTCACCGGAGATATTCCTTCAGCGTTTCAAGGACCTGATGGAGGCCGAGACGGAAATCGGCTTCAGCGGCAAGTTTTGTGTTGTAGAAGCCGATCGCGTGCGCAGCCGACCCTTGGGTCGCATGTCTTGACCGGCTGCGTTGTTTTTCGGCCGGCTTATCGGAACTCGTCGGTCACCCTTCCGCCATCAGCCGCTCCTTCTCGGCCCGACGCAGCCTCTTGATGGCCGCCTCCCGCTTCAGGGCCGCCGATTTGGATCTCTGAGGCTCGCTGTAGGCCAAGACCACAGGGAGCCGGCTGCGGGTGTATCGGGACGCCTTGCCCGCGCCATGGGCCTTCAGCCGCTTGGGCAGGTCGTTGGTGAT
>JBJTPO010000485.1:0-2682 GCA_046075145.1 Planctomycetota bacterium | reverse complement strand
GTCTCGGCCGCCGTGAAGGCGGTCTGGAGATCCCACTGCAACGCGGTCCAGCCGCCCACGTCCTCGGGCACCCAGGCGGGCGGGGCGATGTCGGCGGCGGTCGGAAAGCGAAGCATCCGGGCGGCCCGGTCATAGCGGTCGACCGAGTCCGGGTCGCGGCCGGCCAAGGCTGGAGCGTGGATGAAGGAGTGGTGACGCAGGGCATGGGCACCCTCGCTGAACACGAGCAGGCCACCGGCGGCCTGCACGGCATCGAAGCCCTGGCGGCCGAGGATCGCGACGTAGTCGGGGCCTTTCCGCTTCTCGTGTGGCGGGTTGGCCTCGCGCCACGCGGTGGCGAAGGGCAGGGGCTTCACGAACCAGCGGAGTGGAGCCGCCGCCGCCGGCACGGCCGGAGCGCACCGGCTCTCCACGGCCTTGAACGAGTCCAGCGTCAGCAGGCTGTCGGCCCGCCCCTGATCGAGCACCGCGAACGCTTGGCCGACCTGCACGGCGTCATCGCCGACGACGAGCGCCGATGGGGCGAGGGCGAAGGCCACCCGACGCTCCCTGGGAGAGGTCTGGTCGCGGTCGTCTTCGGCGGGGGGCAACTGGTAAACGACCAGCTCCGGCGGCGCCCCGGGGACGGCGACTTTCGTCGCCTTCCGCTCCAGCAGCCGGGCGCCGAGCGTGTCGACGAGCTTGCGGGCCGGCTCCTCGTGACCGGTGGTGTCGACGACCAGGACGGTCGCCATCCGACCGCCCTCGGGCTGGATCGCGGCGGCGGCGATCTCGCCGCCGACCACTTCCGCCAGGTCGTCGAGCGTCAGGCCGAGTTTCGCCAGCCGCTGCTTGCCATTCTTAGAGATCTGTTCCTTGAGGCTGTCGACGAACGCCTTCATGGCGGGATCGGCGATCAGGCGGCCGTACGGGGAACGGTCGAAGCGTTCCCGGAGTTCCTGAGGGTCGCGAACGCTCAACCATGCCAGCGTGGACTGGGGAAACACATTCTCGCTGGGGGCCATGCCGGCGGCCGTCGCCCAACTGGCGGTGAGGGCCACCAAGCCGGCGACCACCGGGCCCATCCTCCGACCGGAGGTCAACAGGGGCGTTCCTTGCACGACGGGACTCCTCGAATGGCTGGCGAAATCGTCACGACCGGCACGACCGGAATGTTCTAGTATCGGGCCCTGGTGATCGCCGACTCGACACGGTCTGCCGGACCCCGCGATCCAACCGCGACATCGGCGGCAGGTTAGGAAGTCTGGCAGGAAGCTGCGCAGGCCTCAACACCGTTCTGGAGGGCCCGGCGGCCGTCCGTGGTCGACACGCTGGGCAACCCGGGGGAGAGAGGGGGTTTCTGCGACCGCATGGCCGTGCCGATGGCCGCCACCGCGGCGGCCGAGAGCAGCACGGCCCGAGCCAGTTCGCCAAGCGAACGAGGCGCGGGGAAGCGGGCGGCGATCGCCGCGGTGATGAGCGTCAGGCCAGCAGCGGTGCCCAGGGCAGCGAGCGCCGTGAGCGGTCCCCCGATGCGCCAGGCCTCTGGCCCGGCCAGGACCGCCGCCACCACGGCCGGCCAGGCCAAGAGCATCACCGTCGTGGCGACGAGCGAAAGCGCCCGTGGGGGGGAGGCCGGCACGGCCGGCCTGCCTGCGGCCGATCGCACCAGCCGGGCGGTGGCCGCGCGACCGGCCGGTGGCGTGGCTGCAGGCACCGCGACCGCGACGAACCAGCCGACCGCGATCAGCGAGTAGGCCCAGGCATACTGCGGGGAGAGAAAGTAGCAGCCGGTCATGCCGGCCAACGCCGACGCCATCACCGCCCCGAAGCCGGCCAGCGGTCTCCGGTGGTGACCGTCACCGAGCGATGTCGGCCGATCGTGAGTCGGTCCGCCGAGGTGGCTGATGGCCGTCAGGCCCCAGGCCGCCACGATCGCCGCCCCCTGCGCCAGCGGACTGCCGCCGGCGACCATTACAGCCACCCCGGCAGCCGCGGACACGCCGACGATCGCCAGCGACTGGCTGGCGGCGACGGCCTCGATTTCCCCGCGTCGCCGAAAAGCCATGAACACGGCCGCCGTCACCGCGGCGCTTCCGGCGAGGCCCACGGCCGTCACCGCGGCCCCCATGCCGCCGGAGAGACCGAGCCAGACCGCCGCCAGCAGGGCTCCGGCAACCGGCCACAGCACTCGCACCGCGGGCGGCACCGCCCAGGCACCGTGCATCACGAGACCGCCGCCCCCGGGCAGGTGACCGATCGCGGCGACCGCGAGCAACCCGCCCACGGCGGCGGCCAGCGGGCCGGCCCCCGCGGCCGGCAACCACAGGCTCCCGCCACCGGCGACGGCCAGCGCGATCCAGGCGGCCGGCCGCCGGGCGTCGATCCGCACCAGCGGCGGCACGAGGCGGACCGCGATCGCGGCGGTGTCAGCGGGTCGCACGCGGCCGCTCCCGCCCCTGCACCCGCAGGGGAAGGCCCATGATCCGCAGGAACCCCTCGGCATCCGTCTGATCGTAGGAGCCGCCCCCTTCCATCGACGCGATCGCCGCGTCGTAGAGGCTGTGCGGGCTCCGCCGGCTCTTCACCAGCATGTTGCCCTTGTAGAGGTTGAGCTCCACGCGGCCCGTGACGGGCTTCTGCGCCTCGCGAATGAATGCCAGCAGGGCGTCCATCTTCGCGCAGTACCAAAAGCCGTAATAG
>JBJTPO010000484.1:0-5824 GCA_046075145.1 Planctomycetota bacterium | reverse complement strand
GATCAATCGGCCGCCGTACGTGACGTCGGGCAGATCGCCGATGATGATCTGCGACCACCGCGCAGTTGCCTGTGTAAAGACGCGACGTTGGGATTGAGTCAGCGAACTATCGGGAAACGTCACAACGATGTTGAACGACGTCGCCGGGGTCGTGTCATCGTTGCGAATCGTGGCGGTGCCCGAGGCATTTGCCAATGTGGCATTCGACGGCGAGGAGATGGCCAGTGAAAACGTCTCATCGGGTTCGGGGGTGGTATCGCCTCTCACATTGACTGCGACGGTCGTCGCCGTAGCTCCCGGGGCGATCGTCACTTGGCCCGTCTTCGGTTCGTAGTCTCCCGAAGCAGCGGTCGCGGTGCCGTCGGCAGTCGCGTACGTGACCGTGACGGGTTGTCCGGATGGTGAAGAGAGCGAGATCGTGAAGGCGGCCACCGTGCTTCCCGAGTTGCCCTCGGTGATCGTCACGTCGGAGACGGATACCGCGGGCAGGGGACTAGGGGCATTGCCGATGATGGTGACGCCGAAAGGATCGACTGCTCCGAACCCGCTCGATACGGGCGTCGTCCGGATCAGAAAGTCCTGGTCAGGCTCATTCGCTGCGCTGGCGATCGTTCGCACCAGAAACGCGCGGGACGTTTCTCCAGCCTGAATGACCACAGGCACGTTGGTGAGCGGAAAATAGTCGGCGGTTGGGTCGTCAGCGGTTGGTTGCGATGACGCCGTGAGAGAGTCGGTGGAAAGATAGAACACCTCTCGCTTCGTGGCAGGCGACGAGAGTTGCAGACGGTACGTGGTGGTTACCCCTGCTTCGACCCGTGCTGGCCCGACGATCGAGGCCGTGTAGCTGTCGTCATCGATGAGTGCGACGGCTGCCATGTTCGAGCCAAGCGTGTGCCCGCGGGCGAAGGCGAGATTGAACCCGATCGTCTCGGTTCCCTCACGGAGCGCGTCGTTTCGTGGGGTGAGCGTGATCGGCAGCGACGTGACGCCCGCCGGAAACACGAACGTGCCGGACGGCGCTCGAAGCCGCTGGGCGCGGATCGACAGGCCGTAGTCCGCGCCGGCCTTGGCCGAACCGGTCGTCGTGTAGTGCACCGTCACCGGCCGCGACTGCGGCTCGGAGAGCGTGGCGATGAGGGTGACGGGCGCACCGTTCTCGTGGAGTTCCGTGGGGCCGGCGATGCTGACGACGGCCGGACAATCGCGGCGCTCCAGGGGTTCCAGGGAGAACCGTCGTTCCTGCGGACGGGGGCGGATGGAAGCGCGGCGATGAACCATGAGAAAACTCCGGTGCCGACGGGTGAAGCAAGCGGGCGCCACCCAGTCGGAGGATCGTAAACCGGAGTTCGTTTGATCACAACGACTCGGTCCATCGGGCTGCCGCAGGAAGCGGTTTTTCCGACGTTTCGCGGACCGCGCCGCCGCGCCAGGGCGGAAGGGCCACGGATCGGTCTACGGGGCCGGGACGCTCACGATCACACCCGTGGCGTTCGTGACGTCGCCGGCGACCGTCCCGGGCGTGCCGCTGACGAGGAAATCCTCGGCGATCGTGAAAAAGCCCGTCGAGGTGCCCTGGAGGTCTATGGCGGCATTGGTGCCCTGCGTGACTGCGGATTCAAGAGACACCAGCTCGATGTCGAGGACCGCGGCATCGTTGCTCTCGAAGGCCGCCAGCGTCGTCGAGGCCGAGGAAAGGCTGCTGGAGCCGCTGATCGCGACCCGCGACCCGGAATCGTTGGCCTGGGTCAGGAAGGCCTGGCCGACGGCGTTCGTGACGGCAAGGTCGAGGAACTCGATCTCGCTGCGCGTATTCCCCGCGACGGCGACGCCTTGCTGGGTGGGGGTCGTGATCCGGGCCTGCCCGACCCTGACCGTCGTGTCGGTCGTGAAGTCGATGGCCACTGCGGCCGGCGCCTGCGAGCTACCGTCGACGAGGCCATAGGAAACCACGAACGACTGGCTGCGGGCGGTTGGCGTCTCGAGCGTGTTGAGCGTGCGGTTGACATTGATCGTGCCGCCCGTCGTGCCGTCGATCAGGAGGCTGGGGAGCGACGAGCCCGTGTTGGTGATCAGGCCCTGGAAGTCGACGTCGCCGGCCCCGCCATCCACGTACAGACCGAGGTCCATGCTTCGCAGATCCATGTTGAGCAGCTTGACCTTCGAGTTGGCGGGCAGCGACGTGAGCTGGACGCCGACGTCCCCCGTCCGTCCGGTGCCGACGAGCTGCACGTCGTTGACGTTGACCGTGCCGGTCACTGCGGCATCGGCGGCGATCGCGACCGGGGCATCCTCGATTCGGAAGTGATCGACGATGGCCCCGTTCCGCAGCGTGATCGCGGTGGTTTCGCTCGTCAGCACGGGGTATTCCGAGGCGGGCACGGAGTTGAAGAACTGCCGGTAGCCGCAGCTCGCCGTATTGAGCTGCAGGGGCGAGCCTTCGCCGACGAGAATCTGGTTGTCGGCCTGGAACTGCCAGGCGCTCTCGTAGGGAGTGGTGGCACTCGCACCGCGGTGGACGAACACGATATCGTACGGCTGCGTCGCCAGGCCCTGGGCCTGCGCCAGGGTCCGGACCGGCGCGCCCACCATGCCGTTGCCGCCCACGGCAGCCGTGTTGTCGACGTGGATCACGTTCCAGGGCTGATTGGTGACGGGATTGGTCGCCACGATCGGCGTCTGGTGGGCCCGCACGATGTGCTCATTCCGCATCATCGGCTGCTCCACCTGGTCGGGCACGTTGCGGCGGCGGCTGCCGCCCATCCGGTAGGTGAGGCGGGCGAAGCCGGTCCAGTCGAAGTAGGAGTCGTTGTTGGCTTGGAGAGAGAAATCCCAGTTCTCGATGAAGGTCATGTCGAGCCTGGTGTAGACGCCACCGAACCAGTCCACGACATCCTGGCCCGTCTGCGATCCCGTCCACCAGTTGTACCGGGAGTTCCCGTAGGCATAGCCGCCCACGCTGATCATGCCCGCCCAGTCTGCGAGTCCCGGGATGTAGGCCCCTACTTCGAGATCGGTCCCCGCCAGGCCGGCATCGAGGCCATACTGGCAAAGCAGGTAGTTGCCGGCGAACGGCGACCCTGGCGCGCCGAGCGTGTAGGCCGTGGTGCCCACGGGGATGTAGCCGTTGGAGCGAATGTTGCCGTAGTCGGTGAGCCACTCGCCGGAGACGCCCACCTGGTTGTAGGTGTGGCCGAACTGCCCGTAGACGCCCGTCCCCGGGACGCCCCAGACGGGATACTGGTTCATGTCGCCGTCGTAGTCCCAATACACGCCGAAGCCCAGCAGCGTGCCGCCGATGAACTGCTTGCGGACGGCACCCACGTTGGAAAAGAAGCCGCCGTTGACCGACAGGTGGCCGCGGAGATCCGCAGCCCAGAAGCCGCCGAGGTCGTCCTCGGCGTAGGGGATGAAGCCGCCGAGCGTCATGTAGGAGCCGTTGTAGCCCAGGCCCCGGTCCGCGGCGTTGAGGCCATAGTAAAACCACCCGGGCCCATCGCCGCGGAAGATCCCGAGCGGTTCGAGGGCCTGGTTGACGAGCCCGGCTGGTGGCTGGGCCTGCGCGACCGAGCCGAACAGCGCGACTGCCGTGATGGCCAGCAGCGTCGTCATTCGGTACGTGCTTCGCATGGTCTTCATGCCCTAGGTCAGCGAGGTTTTTGGAGCAGGCTCGAAAGTGGTGCGGGATCGTGGCGGATTCGGTTGGGTCGCCAACGCGTCACGGCGGTGGCGGCGGCGCCTGGGGCGGGAGGGGCGGGAAGGTGGCCGGGTTGTAGTTGACCGACGAGAAGACATCGGGCAGCGCCTCGGGGGGCACCTCGGCGACATTCGTCCCGTTGTTGAGATTTTCGAGATTGACCGGTCCGCCGGCGGCGACGCGGATCGGACGGTCGGCTGCCGGCACCGGAATCGGGTCGCCCGTCACCGGATCGGGGAACTGGGTCGGGCCGCCCACGGTCGTCAGGAGAATCCCCTCGCCATTCCCCCCGACCGAGATGGCATTGTTGAAGATGGCTGCATTGACGCGGGAGAGCGGGGTGAGCGCGGCCGGGTCGAAGACGGCGCTGAGCGCGATGCCCGTGCCGTCGGTGGAGGTCGAGATCCGGTTGTTCTGCGCGTTGAACTGGATCTGCGGCACGGTCAGCGGGGGGACGGTATCGGCGTCGACTCGGATCGTGATGCCAGTCAGCACACCCGTGATGTTCGCGTTGTTGACGAGCACACGCGAGTTGACCATGGTATTGCTGGTGGCCGAGACGCCGAACACGCCTGCGTTGGTGATCGAGGTCACGCGGCTGCCTGGATCCGCAGGATCGGCCCGTTCGACGCGGAGGTTGCTGTTGGAGACCAGGATGCCGCCGTCAACCATGTCGCTGAGCGTGCCACCCTGCACCGCGACGACCTTGGTGCCGTTCACATCGACGGCGCGGATGCCCGCGCCTCCGGCCGACTGGATCGTGGATTCCTTCACCAGTAGGCTGGCACCTTGCGACAGGATGCCGTCGCCGCCGACCGTGCCGATGTTGGAGTTGCCGAGGACGTAGACGAGGGCGTCGGGGGCGAGCAGTTCGATGCCGTTGCCCGTCACGTTGGTCAGGCTCGAGCGGTTGTCCATCTCGAACACCGCTTTGGTCGCGTTCACGACCACGCCGACGCCGGTGACGTCGTCGATCCTGGTGGCGTCGAGGGTCACCGCCGCTTCGTCGCCTGTCAGTGAGACGCCGGGATTCCCCGTGGCGGAGATCTTGGAGGCCGTGGCGGTCACGACCGCCTTCGTGCCCGAGGCCACGATTCCGGAGCCGCCGATCGTGTCCATCACGGAGCGGTTGACCGTGATGGCGGAGCCGGCACCCGAGGCGACGAGCGCCGATCCGGCGACGTTGCTCATCAGCGAATCGGCCAGCGTGATTCGGGAACCGCTGCCCGAGGCCACAGCGCCGTCAGCGGGGGCGCCTTGCGTCGTGTTGATCTTGGTGTTGCTCGCATTGATGGTGGC
Source organism: Planctomycetota bacterium (assembly GCA_046075145.1). GTDB lineage: Bacteria > Planctomycetota > Planctomycetia > Pirellulales > UBA1268 > QWPN01. Next base: position 831 of record JBJTPO010000484.1, on the reverse strand, counting down.
CCCGGTTCCCGTGGCAGCCAGCGCTCTCCCTGTGGTACGAGTCAACGTGGTACCGGTCACCGAGACGGTCGAGTCCTGACCGGAGGCGAGTATTCCCGTGCCGGCGACGTCGGTGAGCGAGGAGTTGGTGATGGCGACGTCTCCGTCGGCGGCTGCCACGACGAACCCGTCGTTGCCCAGGTTCGACAGCCGCACGTTGTCGAAGTTGAACCTTCCTTCGGACCCGGCGATCAGGACTCCTCGCTGGAACGGGCCTCCGCTGCCGGAGATGATCACGTCGGAGATGGTGGCGACACCCGGTGCGCCGAAGCCGACTCCATCAGTCATGCCGACGTTGGAGTTTTTGATCTGCAGGTGGCTGACCGTCGCCCCGGGTTGATCGACGTTGATCGCCGGGCCGATTGGATTGCTGATCTGCGGATAGAGGTTCTGCTGAGTCGTCGCCACGAGCGACCGATTGCCGCAAGAGACCGTGGGGATCTGCAGTGTCGACCCCTCGCCGATCAGGTATTGGTTGACGTTGCCGAACGAGTAGCCGGTGGCGGGAGTGATGTAGGGGTTCGTGTAGCTGGCACCGACGTGCACGTAGACCACGTCATAGGCGGCCAAGGCAGCGTTTTCGGCGGCGAGCAGAGTCCGGAAGGGGGCTTCTGCAGTCCCGTTGCCGCCCGCTGCCGCCGAGTTGTCGACGTGAATGATCTGCCAGGGCAGGGGGTTGCCTGCCGAATCAAGATTGTTCGGGTTGGTGGCGACGACCGGGGCCTGGTGAGCACGGACGATGTGCTCATTTCGCATCATCGGCTGCTTTCGATCACCGGTCCATTCCTGAGC
>JBJTPO010000483.1:0-2071 GCA_046075145.1 Planctomycetota bacterium | reverse complement strand
ACGAGGCCGAACTGCTCGACACCCCTTTTGATCCCATCCTGATCGACTCCCTGCGGCCCGACCATCCGGTCGCCACCGGAGACTCATGGAAACTGCCCGGTGACCTGGCCGCCGGTCTCCTCGCCATCGACACGGTGGAGTCGGGCAGCATCGAGGCCACCCTCGCCGACGTCGCTGAAGGCCGGGCGATCGTGAAGCTCGAGGGAACGGTGGTCGGAGCGGCCGATGGCGTGCCGACCCGAATCCAGGTGATCGGCCGGGCGACGGCTCAGGCAACGATTCAAGAGGACCAGTCCTGGCGGATCGACGGTCCGATCAGTGAGGTCGAGGCAACCGTGTCGGAGCGACGCGAGGCCGGTTGGATCGCACCGGGCCTCGATGTCGAGGCAACCATCGGAATCACTCGCTCGCAGGCGGTCGCGCCGGCTGCGGCGCCCGTCGCCATCCCGTCCGAGCCCACGCTGGCAGCAGACGGCCTGGCACCGCCCGAGGCCGAACGACCGGCCGGAAAGGGGAGGCCCGGCATGGTCTGGCATCGCCATCGCCAGGGCCGCTATGCGTCGGTGCTCGACGCGCGGTGGCGGGTGGTGGAGGACGGCCCGGAGGGCCTCGTGCTCCGGTTGTCGGATCGGGGAAGGCTGGTGGCCCAGTGCTCGGTCCTGCCGCTGCCGCGAGTCGCCTCCGAGGCGGCCCCGTCCGAGGAGACCGTCCGCGCCGACGTGCGGCGGTCGCTCGGCGAGCAATTCGGACTGCTCGCCGAGTCGGAGTCGGCCACCCGTGACGATGGCACCCGGCTGGTGAGGGTGGTCGCCGAGGGTGCCGCTGACGGCCGGGCTTTTCGCTGGATTCACTATGCGTTGACGGACCCTGCCGGGCACCGCCTGGCCGTGACCTTCATGCACGAACCGGCCCTCATCGACCGGTTCGCAGCCGCCGACCGGGAACTGGTGGCGGGCTTGGTCGTCGTGCCCGACCCCGCCCCCAGGCAGGCGGCCGCCCCAGGCACCCCGCCCGCCGGCCCCCGCTGAAAGATCCAGGAAAAACCAGCGTGACCCGGCTTGGCGTCCTTGACGCTGACCTTTCTGGCGGCGACACTCTCCGTCCCGGATAGAGCGGCCCGCGAGGGCTTCGAGGTCCGACGCGGCGGCGCCCCAGACAGCCCGCCCGACACACAGGAGAGCCGCCGATCCCGGGTGCGAAGAGCGCGACTTCCCACCGACCGGCGGGACGAGTTCCGCGGCCGGAGGCGTGAGCCATCGAGAAGCAGCATCGCATCAACGAGCAGATCCGGATCAGCCCGATCCGCGTGATCGGAGCCGACGGTGGCCAGTTGGGAATCATTCCCACCGACGAGGCGCTCGGCATCGCCCGCGAAGCGGGCCTCGACCTGGTGGAGGTGGCGCCCAATGAGAAGCCGCCCGTCTGCCGGATCATGGACTTCGGCAAGTTCAAGTACCAGCAGAAGAAAAAGCATCACAAGACCCACGTTCATCACGCCAAGATCAAGGAGGTTCGTCTCCGTCCCAAGACGGGCGAGCACGACATCGAGTTCAAGGTCGCCCAGGCCCGGAGCTTTCTCGAACACAAGGACAAGGTCGTGGTCTCGGTCGTGTTCCGCGGCCGGGAGATGGCCCACATCGAGGAAGGCCAGCGGGTGATGAAACTCGTCGTTGCCCAACTCGAAGACATCAGCAAGGTCGAGGCGCCGCCGCAGCAGATGGGCCGCCGCCTGGCCTGCACGTTGTCCCCCAAATAACGTTCCATCAGACGACGCCTCCCCGACCGATCACCTCCCGAACACCCAGCCCCGCATCGCCAAGGAGTTCCCGACCATGCCGAAGCAGAAGACCCACAAGGGCACCAAGAAGCGCTTTCGCCTCACCGCCACCGGCAAGGTGAAACACCGCCGCGCCGGCACGAGCCATCTCCAGGTTCGCCTGACGAGCAAGCGGAAGCGGAATCTCCGCGGTACCGACACGCTCGCCAAGGCCGACACGGCCCGGATCGCCGCGGCCCTCGGCAAGTACAGCTACTGATTACTGATTTCAGTGCTTCGCGGCCTTCCATGGCC
>JBJTPO010000482.1:0-4574 GCA_046075145.1 Planctomycetota bacterium | reverse complement strand
GCCGCTGCCGGCGGGCCGGCAGCGGGTGTTCCTGGCGATGCGTTCGACCGCCAAGGAGAAGCACTGGCCGGCCGACCGCTGGGCCGTGCTCGTCACCCGGCTGGTCAGCGAGCAGCGGTGCGAGGTGGTGCTGTGCGGCGCACCCGATGACGCGCCGCTGCACGATGCCGTGCGGGAAGCGGTCGGCCCGCTGGTGGCCGCCCATGTCCACGATCTCTCGGCACACGTCTCGCTCCGTGAGACCGGTGCACTCATGGCCCGCATGGATCTCTGCGTCGGCGTCGACACGGGGCTCGTGCACCTCGCGGCGTCACACGACGTGCCGGTCGTCGTGCTCTTCGGCCCCACCGACCCCAACCGCTGGAGTCCGTGGACGCCCCGGGCGACCGTGGTGCGATCGGCCCGCGTTCGTCGGCCGCTCGTCGACCGGCTCGGCCTCACGGGACGCAGGCCACACGCCCCCTGGAGTTTCGGCACGGCCCTGATGGACGACATCGGCGTGACCGACGTGCTGGAGGCGGTCGCCGCGCAGCTCCCGGCGGTGAAGTCGTCCCAGCCCGTTCGCACGCTCGACCTGCGGACTGGCGGCTACCGCTACGAGGTGGTGGTCGACGCGGCGGCTGCGGCTGCGGCGGCACAGCCGGCCACGAAGCCGCTCGCCCAGGCCCACTGAAAGTTGAAGCCGCCGATCCGGCCGTCGACGTCGAGCACCTCGCCGGCGAAGAACAGCCCCGGGCAGATCCGGCTCTCCATCGTCTCCAGCCGCACTTCCGCGAGCGGCACGCCCCCGGCCGTCGCCTCCGCCACGGCGAAGCCCCGGTCGCCGGTGATCTCCAGCGGCGTGGCGGTTGCGAGCGCCGCCAGCCTGCGCCGCTGGTCGCGGCTGAGGTCACCGGTCGGAGGCGCGGCCGCCTGCTCGCAGAGCCCGCGGGCGAGGCGATCGGGGAGCCGCTCGCGGAGGATTGCCAGGGCCCCGCGACGCTGACCCTCGACGAGCAGCCGGTCGAGCGACTCTGGCGTTACCCCCGGCAACCAGTTGACCCAGAGCGTGACGCCCGGATCGGCGGCCCGCGCCACGAGCCAGTGGCGGCTCACGTCGAGGATCGCCGGGCCCGAGAGGCCCACGTGGGTGCAGAGCGTGCTGCCGGTGGTGGCGAAGAGCCTCCTGGAGCTGGCCGACGCGAGCGTGATCTCGGCGGGCAGCGTGAGCCCCGAGAGCGTCGTGATCCAGTGGCCGGCAGGCAACAGGAGCGGCACGAGGGCCGGCACGATCGGCGCCGTCAGCGAGTGGCCGAGGCTGCGGGCGAGTTCCAGCCCCGTGCCATCGGAGCCGCTCTTGGGGAGCGACTTCCCGCCGGTGCAGAGGATCACGCGGCGGGCCCGCAGGTCACCGGCATCACTCGTCGCCAGGAAGCCGTCGCCGTCGCTCACCAGCGCCGTGACCCGCGCGGGGTGCACGAGCCGTGTGCCGGCCCGGGTCGCCTCGCGGACCAGCGCGTCGAGCACCGTCCGCGCCGAGTCACTCATGGGAAAGAGCTTGCCCGTGTCTTCGGTCTTGAGGTCCACGCCCGCGGCCTCGAAGAAGGCGAGCGTGTCGGCGACCGGGAACCGCCTGAGCACCTTGCGGATCGCCGGTGGCGTGCTCCCGGCGTAGTCGGCCTCGGCGACCCGCACGTGGGTCACGTTGCACCGCCCGCCGCCGGCCACCAGGATCTTGGCCCCGAGCTTGCGGGCCGTGTCCACGGCCGTGAGCGAAAGCGGCCGGCCGGCGGCGGCCGCCGTCCGCCCGGCCCAGGTGGCGGCGAACAAGCCGGCCGCGCCGGCGCCGATCACGAGGATGTCAAACATCGTTGGTCGATGAATCCGTGAGGGGTTGCCCGTGCCAATCAGGACAGCATTGGAAACCTTCGACACCCAGAGCCTGCCGAGGCAGACTGCAAGTCTGCCCCACGGTGGCTGCGCTCGCCATCAGCGCCGCTCGATGGACATGGGCAACCCCCGCGCACGTGAATCGCGCGGGCGTCGCGCGGCCCTCACCACCTTTGGTGGACGAGCGGCCGGATCGCGTCGTCGTAGATCTCCTGGACCGCGGCCATGGTGGCGGCGTCGAGCGGCGCCAGGTCGGAGGTGGCGGCGTTGGCGGCCACCTGGTCGGGCCGGCGGGCGCCCGGAATCACGCAGCTGACCGCCTCGAAGGAGAGGATCCAGCGAAGCGCGAACTGCGCGAGCGTGGCGCCGGGCGGCACCAGGGGCTTGAGCTTCTCGACCGCGGCGAGGCCCACCTCGTAGTCGACGCCCGAGAAGGTCTCGCCCCGGTCGAAGCCGGCGCCGTCGCGGTTGAAGGCCCGGTGGTCGGCCGCGGGAAACTCCGTGTCGCGGGTGAACCTGCCCGAGAGCAGGCCGCTGGCCAGGGGCACGCGGGCGATCACCGCCACCCGCTTGCGCAGCGCCACCTCGAAGAACAGCTCGGCCGGCCGGAGGCGGAAGGCGTTGAAGATGATCTGCACGCTCTGCACGCCCGGATACTCGACCGCCTTGAGCGCCTCCTCCACCTTCTCGACGCTCACGCCGTAATGGCGGAGCTTGCCTCTGGCCACCAGCCCGTCGAGGGCCTCGAAGACCTCGGGCCGGTAATAGACCTCGGCGGGCGGGCAGTGAAGTTGCAGCAGGTCGAGTCGCTCCACCTCGAGGTTCGCGAGGCTGCGATCGACGAAGGCCTCGAGGTTGGCGGCGGTATAGCCGGCGGCGGTGTGGGGATTGAGCCGGCGGCCCGCCTTCGTGGCCACGATGAAGGGCTCGCTCCGCTCGCGGCGGAGCCGGGCGATCAGTTTCTCGGAGCGGCCGTCGCCGTAGACGTCGGCCGTGTCGAAGAAGGTGATCCCGTGGTCGAGGGCGGCGTGGAGGGCAGCCATCGCCTCGGTCTCATCGGCTCCGCCCCAGTCGCGGCCGCCGATCCCCCAGGCCCCGAAGCCGATCTCCGAGACCTGCCAGCCGGTACGTCCAAAGGAGCGGAGATGCATGCGGAGAACCTCGTCGAGCAGGGTGTGTGCGGGTTGACGGCAGGAGACCGGTTTTGCCCGTGCCATCTCGCCGGATGGTGGGGCAGGTTTGCAAGCTGCGAAAACGGACGCCAGGGCACCAGAGACCTTCGGTGCCCAACGCCTGCCGAGGCAGACGGCCAGTCTGCCCCACGGCGGCTGCGTTCGGCCAGCAGCCGAACGCACCATGCGTTCGATTGCAGTCGTGAAACCGGGTACTCTCGACGGTCGGACGCGATCATGCCGTCGGGGCGTTGGATCGGCAAGCCAAGGCGACCGAATGCGGAAGAGGATCGATGCACCATTTCCTGGGAATCCTGTTCGGGATCGCATTCGGGTTCGCGGCCGCGGTCCAGGCCGCGACGGTGCGGGTCTCTCTGAAGACGAATCAATCACTCAAAAACCGGTATCTCCTTGGGGGGTCGGTCAGCGGTCCGGACCCGCTGCACTTCGCGCCGACGCTCTCGATCTTGCATCGCCCATGAAACCCCTTTTGGTCCTGGACGTCGTCGGTCTCACTCCGGGCCTGCTGCTTCACGCGCCCCGGCTGGCGGCCCTCGGCCGCGGTGGGTTCACGGCGACGCTCGGCACCGTCCTCCCGGCGGTCACCTGCCCGGCCCAGGCCACCATGCTCACGGGCCGTCTGCCCCGCGAGCACGGCATCGTGGCCAACGGCTGGTATGACCGCGATCTCGCCGAGGTGATGTTTTGGAAGCAGAGCAACCGGCTGGTGGGCTGCGAAGAGGACAAGCTCTGGCACGCCGGCAGGCGGCGCTTCGGCGACGGCTTCACCACCGCCACGATGTTCTGGTGGTTCAACATGCACGCGGCCGTGGACTCGGCCGTGACGCCACGGCCGGTCTACCCGGCCGACGGCCGCAAGCTGCCGAGCATCTACACGCAGCCCGCCGAGCTGAAGCCGCAGCTGCAGGCCGCGCTCGGACGGTTTCCGCTGTTCGACTTCTGGGGCCCGCGGGCCGGGATCCGCTCTTCGGAGTGGATCGCCGCCGCCACGCGGCAGGTGATGGAGGCGCGGCGGCCGACCGTCACGCTCTGCTACCTGCCCCACCTCGACTACGACCTGCAGCGGTTCGGACCCGACTCGCCCGAGGCGGTGCGGGCGTGCAACGCGATCGACCGCGTGGCGGGTGACCTGGCCGAGTGGGCGGCGAATACGGGCCACACCGTGGCCGTGCTCTCGGAATACGGGATCACGCCGGTGCGCGACGGCGTGCACATCAACCGGGCCCTGCGGCGAGCGGGCCTGGTGACGGTGCAGGAGGTCGACCTCGGCTGGGAGCTGCTCGACGCCGGCCAGAGCGCCGCCTTCGCCGTGGCCGATCATCAGCTGGCCCACGTCTACGTCAGGGATCCCGCGCGGATCGCCGAGACGCGGGCGGTGCTCGAGGCGACCGCGGGCGTGGCCGAGGTGCTCGACCGCGAGGCGCTCGCCGACTCGGGCCTCGACCACGCCCGGGCCGGCGAGCTCGTGGCGGTCGCCGCCCCCGACCGCTGGTTCACCTACTACTACTGGCT
>JBJTPO010000481.1:0-4266 GCA_046075145.1 Planctomycetota bacterium | reverse complement strand
GTCGGGGGGCAGGTCGCGGCCGATGATCACGCAGGCCTGCCCGGCGATGCGGCCCGTCGCCACGCCGATCCCCTCGACGGCGGCCACGCCGCCGAGCCCGCGGACCTCCTCCTCCATCACCCGCGACGCGGCGCCGCGGTCCTGGCGCGACACCGAGAGGGCCCCGGCCTGGGTGAGCACCCAGTCGGCCTTGAGCATCTTTCCATACCAGCCGAGCACGTCGTCCACGCTGTCGCGGATCGCATGGCCGAGGCCGATGCCATTGCTCACGGCCACCACGAGCACGCCCGTCGTGAGCGCCGTGCGGACGGGCTGGCGGAGGATCTGCTCGACGGCGAGCGTTCCCTCCACCCGCAGCCGCCGCGGGATCAGGAATGCCAGCCCCTTCACGATCGGCGGCAGCAACAGCGGCGTGGTGGCCACGAAGGCCAAGAGCAGCGTGATCCCGCCGGGCACGCTCAGCCGCGGCGGCACGATCCCCAGGATCACGAGCGCCTGGTTGACGATCGCCACCGCCGTGAACAGGGCCACGGCGATGACGAACCGCCACGACACGCCCTGGGGCGGCGGCGCGGGAGCCGCGGCGAGTCCCTCGAGCAGATCGACCCGCGTGGCCTCGCGGGCCGGCCAGAGCGCCGCGGCCACGGCGATGCCGCAGCCGAGCAGCACGGCCACCGGCACGATCCACGGCTCCACGGCGAGCGCGGTCTCGGGTGCCTGGAGCGCCCGTGAGATGCCCGCTGCGATCGGCCCCGCCGCCGCCCGCCCCGCGGCGGCCCCGAGCAGGCCCCCCACGGTGCCGAGGATCGCCGCCTCGCTGACCACGAGCCGGCGGAGCTGCCGCGCCGTGCCACCGAGCAACCGGATCAGCGAGAACCCCCGCCGCCGTTCGCTCACGTTCATGAGCATCGCGTTGCCCACGATGAAGAAGGCCATCGCCACCGTCAGGCCGGTGACGAAGTCGAGCCCGAGGTTGGCCGAATGGAGGACATCCTCGGCCATGCTGGCCTGGCCGGCCGGAATCTCCGCCATGAGTTCGGCCGGCAGCCGCGTGGCGATCGCCTCCCGCACCGCGGGGCGACTCGCGTCGGCTGCCAGGGCCACGCGGACGCGGTCCACCATCCCGGTGGCGAGCGACATCCCGCCGAGTGCCTCGATGTCCACCACCACACCGGCCCCCTCGGCGAACCAGCCGAGCGACGCGGGCTTGACCAGCCCCGTGACGAGCATCCGCTGGATCCGTCGCCGGGCGAAAAACAACACCTCGTCGCCCACGTTCAATCCCAGGCTGCGGGCCAAGCCGGCGTCGAGCATCAGTTGATTGGTTTCGCGGCAGGGTTCTCCCGCCTCGAGTTCGAGGAGGCCGAGGCCCACCAGCGCCACGGCATCGACGCCCACGGCCACCTGACGCACCCGCTTCTCGTCCACCCGCAGGAGCGTGGGCCGGTAGAAGAGCGGCACCACAGCCTTCACGCCGGGCACATCGGCGAGCGCGGGGACGTCGGTGGCCACGAACCGGCCGCCGCCGCGGGCGGTCACGTCGACCGTCGGCACGCCGCCGATCACCTCGGCCAGCTGGGAGTAGCCTTGCCGCGAGGCGCCGGCCGCCACCCAGGTGGCCACCACCGCGCCGACGGCCACGGCGACGCTCGCCGCGGTGGCCAGGGCCCGGCCCGGGCGATTGCGCCACTGCCGCACCAGCAGCCGCAGTAGCCTCATGGCCCGGCCGCTCCGGCCGCGGCGCTGCCGGGCGTGATCCCGGCCACGAGCCCGTCCTTCATTCGCACCACGCGGCCGGCGGCTGCGGCGATCCCCGGATCGTGGGTGACGAGGATCACCGTCTGCCGACGGTCGCGAACGAGTCGCTGGAGCAGTTCGAGCACCACGCCTGAGTTGACCGAGTCGAGCGCGCCGGTGGGCTCGTCGGCCAGCACGATGGCCGGGGCGGTCACGAGCGCCCGGGCCACCGCCCCACGCTGCTGCTCGCCGCCGGAGAGGGCGTCTGGCCGGTGGTCGGCCCGGTGGGCCATGCCCACGGCCTCGAGGGCGTGGCGGGCCGCGTCGCGGCAGCGGGATTCGGCCGCGCCGTCGAGCACCAAGGGAAGGGCGACGTTTTCGGCGAGCGAAAGCTCGGGCAGGAGGTTGTACCGCTGAAACACGAACCCGATCCGACGGCGGCGGATCTCCGCCAGGGCGTCGTCGTCGAGCGTCGCCAGATCGACCCCCTCGAGCAGCACGCGGCCGGCCGAGGGCCGTGTGATCCCGCCGAGCATGTGGAGGAGCGTGCTCTTCCCGGAGCCGGAGGCGCCGGTGATCGCCACGAACTCCCCCTCGTCAACTGCCAGGTCAACGCCCCGCACCGCGGTCACGCCGGCTGCGGTGCCGCTGCCGAAGGTCTTTTCGAGCTGCTCGGCCAGGAGGATCGGCAAGGCGGGGACGGGCTCCGAAGATGGAACCGTACTCTACCCCACCGGCCGCAGGGCGGGCCATGCCCCGGCTTCAGCGGGCGGCCAGCGGCGAGACAAGCTCGAGCGGCAACGTCGCCGAAGCCACCTTGCCGGAAAGCGTGTCGGTCACGCCGAGCTCGATGCGGCAGGCACCGGCGGCGGCCGTCTCGGGGAGCCGCACGACGTAACGGGCGAAGTAGTCGTGCCGCTGCGCCCGGCAGGTCTCGGCGATCGGCTCGAAGGTCCAGGTGTGCAGCACCGTGCCATCGGCGGCCACCAGCCGCAGCGTCGAGTCGATGCAGGTCGTATGGCCGGCCGACGATTCGCTCGCCGAGAGCCCGGCCAGCTCAAAGTAGACGATCACTTCCTGTCCCGGCCGGAAGCGGTCGGCCGCGAATCGTTCCACGACGCCCCAAGCCTGGACCCGCGTCGCGAAGCAGGCATTCTCGACCGTCAGGGCCGCGTCGGCCGGGGCCGGGGCGATCGGCGGAGCCGCTGGTTGGGGCGGCGTGTCTGGAATCGGCTCCGGGGAGGCCGTCACGGCGACCGTCACGATCGGCGCGTCGTCGTCGGCGGGGGTGGACGACGTCGTCGCCACAGATTCCGGCTCGGGGGGCGATTCGGGGGTGGCTTCGGCCTCCGCAGCAGCCGAGGCGTCGAGGTCGGCCTTGGCTGCCACGTGGGCCTCGGGCGGCAGCGACTCGGCGAACGCTTCGACCACGGCGGGCCAGTCTTCGGGCGCGGTTCGTTCGAGCGTCTCCACGAGCGTGGCCCGGGCTGCCTCGCCGATCGAACCGAGCTTGGCGAGCCGCTCGACGGCCTCCTCGATGGCCGCCTCGCGCCGCTCGGTGTCGAGGGCCTGTGAGTCGGCCTTATCGATGGCGTCGGCTGGCGATGCCTCGTCGCCGTCGGCTTCCGAGGCCTCGCCGTCGGATGCGGCGGTGGCGGACTCGGCCGCGTGTGGCTCGCCGCCGTCCCAGACGAGGTCCCGCAGCGAGGCCGTGCTCAGCACCGACGTGCAGCCCGACCCGCAGGCGATGACGAGCAGGATCAGGGCTGCCGGACAGCGGCGGCGAACGTGGACGGTGAGTGGCATGCGGAGGGGATTTCTGCGCCGGTGCGCCGGCTGCTGCCGGCTGGAGCGGGTGGAAAGCGGGTCGGGAGCGTAGGGATCCGGGGCGGTCGAAGACAAGGCCAACCCCGGAGCTGAAGGGACGGCAGCGGAAGGGCCGTAGGTGGCTTTTTTCCCAGGGCAGTTAGAATCCTTGCCGGCCCACCCAGCCTGCCGAGTCTTCGCGGAACATCCCCCATGGCCACGGCCACGTTCGACCAGGAAGCGGTGCCCTCGCTCTGGACCCACCGCCACCTCCTCGACCTCGAGCGGCTCACGCCGGCCGAGATTCGGCTCCTGCTCGACACCGCCGCCCTGTTCAAGGAGGCCACCGAGGGCTGCCGCCGGAAGCTCTCAGTGCTCTCCGGCACGACGATCGTGACCTTGTTCTTCGAGAACTCCACCCGCACCCGCACGAGCTTCTCGCTCGCCGCCCGCCGGCTCGGGGCCGACGTGATCGACTTCTCCGCGTCCGGCAGCAGCCTCTCCAAGGGTGAGTCGTTCATCGACACCGCCCGCAACCTCTAGGCGATGTGGATCGATGCGGTGATCGTCCTCCACGGCACGTCCGGCACGCCTCACCTGCTCGCCCAGCACCTCTCCGTGGGCGTGATCAACGCCGGCGACGGCCCGCACGAGCATCCCACCCAGGGCCTGCTCGACATCTTCACGATCCAGGAGCGGCTGGGAGACCTGTCCGGGGCCACC
>JBJTPO010000480.1:0-2225 GCA_046075145.1 Planctomycetota bacterium | reverse complement strand
CCTCTTCCGCTGGGGGGGGTGGCTGGCGGCTCCACCGGCCGGCGACACCCCCGGCAGCGCGTCGCCCGAATGCGACGCGCCGGACCATTGGGGCTCAAGCCCGGAGGGCGGCCGATACGAAAGCAGACGAGGGGGTGCGGTCCCGGTCGGGGATATACTCCGATTGCAGCGATCCTGCGGGTCGCGCCGCCCGTTGAGATGCCCCGCTGGTGCCGAGCATGTCCGTCGCCGCCATCGTCTTCCTTGCGTCCGTGAGCCTGCTGCTCCTGACGGCGCTGGTCGCGTTCGGCTTCGGCCACAAGCGGTGGAGCTGGGTCTCGGTCGCCGCGGCTTTCCTCGTCACGCTCACGCTGACCGGCTATCTGTATCTCGCCGCCCAGCTGCTGCAGTTCGAGTGGCGGTGGGCGCAGGCGACGCGAAGCGTGCTGGTACGGATCGATGAGGTCCGGGACGCCAGGCGGCCCTCCGGCAGCCCGCAACATCCCGGCCCGCTCGAGAAGATCGAGGGTGGAAGGTCCCTGGTCGAGTTGCGGCAGGAGCGGGATCGCTGGCAACGGGCGCTCGAGCGCACCGCCAACTGGCGCGGCCGTTATTGGGACAAGGCCGCGTTCCGGCCGCCGGCCAACGACGGCGCGACCGGCACCATCGAACTGCCGGCCCCGGCCACGGTCGCCGCTGAGGACGATGCGGCCGCGGCGGACCCCGGAGCGGATCCGGCGGCCGAGCCCGAACCGGCCGCGGGGCGGCCCGCCGGCCAGCCGCTCGACCCGGGCGCCACGGTCTATGTGTTCGACGAAACGCCGGCCAAGGACGGGGGGCTGTATCTCGGGGCCTTCCGCGTCTCGGCCGTGGCCGGCGACGAAGCCACCGGGCGGCTGAAGCTGACCGTGACGCAGACCTCGCCCCGCGACGACTACGACCGGCAGGCCTGGAGCCGCGCCTACGACACCGTCACCGTCTACGATACGCTGCCAGCCGACCGCTGGCTCGCCTACTCCGAGACCTCACGGGCCGCCGGGCCCGATGGCGTCGACCAGCAGATCGCGCCGCAACCCGCCAAGAAGTCGGAAGAGGATCTGGCGAAACTCGTTCCGCAGCCGTTTCTGGCCGACGTTGAACGGCATGCGTTGTCAGCTGCCGACGCTCGGGATCAGGAGGTGGTGGAGGAAGCCGACTGGCCGAAGGTGCGGGAGGCGATCGACGAGGGCGACCGGTTGCCCGGCGAGGCGTGGGCCGAGGTCGAGTTCAAGGATCTGGTCGATTTCGACACGTTCCTCGGGATCGAGCGGGGAGACGGCCCGGAGCCGGAATCGCTGACCGCCGAGGTCGAACTGGGGAAGGCCTTCGAACTGGCGGATGAGGGCAAGGGCACGATTCGCAAGGTCTTCTACCGCCGCCGGCTGATCGATGCCGAGACGCTCGTCCACGGCGCGGTGGTTCCCGGCGGCGCGGAGGCGGCCGACCTGATGACCGACGGCCTGGCAACGCTGATGCGCGGCCTGCAGCAGGACATCGCGTCCCTCGACGCGGCGAACATGCGGCTGGAGGCGAGCAACCGGAACGCCGGAGTGGAACTCGACCTCGTGCAGGCTCAGGCCGCGGAACTGGAGGCCGACCTGGCCATCTGGGAACGGGATCTCGTGGCCGCCTCGCGGCTCGCCGACGCCTTTGAGTCGGAGGCTTCGCAGGCGGTCAAGCGGCTCGAGGCGACCGAGCAGGCGGTCGTCGAACTCGGCCGCGAACTCGACGCCCTGATCGGCGAGACCGTGCGCGAGATCGACCGGGTCGCGCCGCCGCCGCCGGGCCGCGGGGCCGCCTCCCCCGGCAGCACTTTCTAGCCGGGCCGCCCGGGGAAGACGCGGCGTCGACGCCCTGGCTGCGAATCGGCTACATTTCGAGGCATTCGGATGTCGGCCTCCATTTGCCCACGGCCTCCAGGGACCTCCAGGGATCGGTTCGCCCCATGAGCAGCCTCGCGCCAGCCCGCAGCAACACCCACCGCCTTCGCAAGGCGGTGCATCATCACCGCCTCGCGAGCCGTCGGGGGATGCTCGAGCGGATGTTCACGCTCTGGTTCCGTGGGTTCGTCTACAACCAGATCTGGGAGGATCCGCGGGTCGATACCGAGGCGCTCGCGATCGGTCCAAACACCAGCCTCCTCACGATCTCGAGCGGCGGCTGCAACGTCCTCAACTACCTGATCCACCAACCACGGCGGATCGTGG
>JBJTPO010000479.1:0-4103 GCA_046075145.1 Planctomycetota bacterium | reverse complement strand
TCGAGGTGCGGATCGCGGCGTTTCTCGGCGGCGGCCGCCACCTCGTCGGCCAAGCCGATGATCAGCTTGCGGGTCTTGAGATCGACGGCCGGCAGCTTGGCGGCCGGCACCTTGGGGGTGAGTTTCGACTTTGTGGCCATGTGCGGTAGGCTCGGGAGCTCCGGGAATCGGCGGACGGGACGCCGAAATCCTACCGCCGCTCCACCCCGGCCGCACGCATGACCAAATACATCCTCGCCTACGCCCTGATGGCCCTGCTGATCGGCCTTGGCGCCTCCATCGTCTGCCGGCCCAGCCGCCGCTACGAGGGCGATCGACCGTAGCGACGGAGCGGAACCGTGGCGGCGGGATTGCATCCGCCGAAAACGGGCTCGCGTGGCCGGCGGGTTCCGCGGGTTGGAGACCCGCGGCCACTGCTCAGGCCTCGTCGCGGAGGAGCGTCGGGGGCTCGTCGAGTTCCTCGAAGTCGGGCGGCAGTTGAAGCTGCCGGATGGTCTCGTCGGTCCGCCGCATCCCCTCAGCCACCTCGTCGACACGCTGGGCGATCTCGCTCACGTCCCGCCGGGCCACCGCCCGCTCGGCCAGCGCCGCGATCTTCGCCTCCAGCCGCTCGATCTCCGCCGCCACCACGTCGAGCTTGCCGCGGGCCTCGTGGATGGTGGCCAGCCGCTCGCGGGTGGTGCGGAGGTTGTCTTCGATCGCCGTCCGCAGCGCCGTGGCGCCCTCTCCGGCCGGCAACGCGGCCAGCCGCCGTTCCAGTTCCTTGGTCTGCTCGCGGAGCGACTCGTCATCGGTGTGGTCGAGAAACTCGGAGAGCTTGGCGGCGTTCCAGATCATCCGCAGGTGACCCCAGAGCAGCCGCTCGAGCGACTCGGCCGCCTCGCGATCGACCCCGGTCGCACCCGGGCCACGCATGCTGCCGGCCAGTTCGGTCAGTTTGCGGCAGTGGGCCCGCAGTTGGTCGAACCGCCGCAGCAGCTGCGGCGGCAACTGCGCGCGGATCCGGTCGTAGGCCGCCCGGGTGTCGGCTGTTTCGGACTCCCGCCGGGCCTTGGCGTCGCCCGCGTCGACGGCCGCCCGAAACCGGTCGTTGGTGAACATGCTCGCCAGATACAGCACTTCCCCCGCCGCCACCAGCGGCAGCACCACGTCGGGCCGGCCGCTGATCACGGCCACCGCGGCCCCCGCCCCGACGAAGAGCAGGTTCCAGTGGTAGGTGAAGGCGGCTTTCAGGTATCGACCGGTTCGTTCGAACATCGTCGCTTCGCTTCGGCGGCCCCCGATCCTCAACCCCGCGGCAACGGCTGGGCCGCCGCCTCGATCCGTTCGATCCGCTCGTGGATTTGCTTCACCTGCTCGTTGAACCACGGCTCGGACTGCGCTTCGCGGGCCGGGGCCGAGGCGGCCGGCAGCATGATCGCCTCGGCGATCCGTCCCGGGGTCGTGTCCATCAAATACACCCGGTCGCCCAGGTAGACCGCCTCCTCGACCGAGTGCGTCACGAACAGCACCGTCGCCTGGACCTCCCGCCAGAGCTTCACGAGCAGATCCTGCATGTCGAGCCGCGTGGCCGGGTCGAGGGCGCCGAACGGCTCATCCATCAGGATCACGCGGGGCCGCAGGATCAGCGTGCGGGCGATCGCCACCCGCTGCCGCATCCCGCCGGAGAGCTCGTGCGGATACTTGTCGGCGTCGTGGCGGGGATCGAGCCCCACCCGCTCGATCCAGTCGAGGCCCTCGGCCTCCCGCTGCGGCCGCGGCACGCCCCGGCACTCGAGCCCGAAGACCACGTTGCCGAGCACGGTCCGGTTGTCGAAGCTCGTATAGTCCTGAAAGACCATGCCGCGGTCGGCCCCTGGGGCCGCCACCTCGCGGCCGAGCACCGTCACGGTACCGCTCGTCGGCGGATGCTGCGGCTGGAGCCCCGCTACCAGCCGGAGCACCGTGCTCTTGCCACAGCCGCTCGGCCCCAGGAAGGAGGCGAACTCGCCGTGGTCGGTGCGGTCGGGGATCGTGAAGCTGACATCGGAGAGCGCCAGGTACTCCCGCGGGGTGCCTCGGCCGTAACGCTTGGAGACGTGGCGAAACTCGACCACCGCGGGCCGGTCGGCGGGCGGCGCGGCAGCGGCCGGCGCGGTAGCCTCGGTGCCCTCGCTCATGAGGCCCCCCTGGCCGGAGCGGCCGAGCCGTGCCAGAGGCGATGCCAGAGCTTGGGCAAACGGCCCCGGCCGCCGTACCGGTGGGGAAAGAGGTCGCACTGCAGCCGCCACAGCAGCCGGTCGATGCCGTAGGCCACCAGCGCGATCAGCACCAGCACGATCAGGATCGGCTCCCGGCGGCCCAGCCGCTGCGAGACGTTGATGATCGCCCCCACGCCCGACTCCGCCTTGGCCAGCTCGGCGAGCATCACGTAGCCGAAGGCGATCCCGAACAGCAGCCGCAGCGAGTTGAAGATGGTCGGTGCCGCCAGCGGCACGAGCACCTTGAGGATGATCTGCCACCTCGAGGCGCCCAGCGTGAGCGCCGTGTCGACATACCGCTGCGGCACCTCCAGCACGGCCGCGGTCGCGTCGCTGATCACGAAGGCGACGCTGGCCACGAACAGGAACATCACCTTTCCCCATTCGTCGATCCCGAAGGCCAGCATGAACAGCGGGATCAGCGCCGCCATCGGGATGTTGCGGCCGAAGATCGTGACCGGCCCCAGGGCCGCCCGCACCACCGGAAAGCAGGCGGCCAGCACCCCGAGCGGCACGCCCACCAGCGCGGCCAGGCCGAACCCCAGGCAGACCCGCCGCAGGGTCACGAGCATGTCGCCGAGCATCCCCTCGCGAAACATTCGCGGCACCTCGGCCAACGTCTCCGCGGGGCTCGGCAGGATCAGTGGGCTGACGAGCCGCTCCTCACCGCTGCGGCCGGCTGTCACCAGAAACCAGACGGCCAGCACGGCCGCCACGGTCGTGATGCCCCAGAGTGCCGCCTCGGCTGCGGCCAGGTCGCCGCGAAGCCTGGGCGCGGGCCGGGGGCGTGCCTCGTCTTGGGAGCCCGACCCGCCCAGCGCGTCCCGCCCGTCGGCCACGACCGATCACTCCTGTTCCGCGGAGTAGACCTTGATCTCGACCCTGCGATTGAGCGAGTGCTCGTCGGGCCGCTCCATGTCGGCCGGCCGGTCCCAACCCAGCCCGTCGACCGCGAACCGGTTGTCGTCGAACTTGAACTGCTTTACGAGTTCGTCCTTGACCGCCCCGGCCCGCTCCAGCGACAGCTCCTTCACCATCTCGGCCGGCACCCTGCCCTGCATCGAGCCGTCGGTGTGGCCCTCGATCACGATCCGCGCGTTGCCGAACTGCTGGGCCAGCGTCGCCACCTCGCCGAGCACGAGATCGACCGTCGGGTCGTAGGGCTCCTCGATGTCCCGGCCGTCGATCTTGCGGGTGATCCGCTTGCGGAGGTCGGCGCTGTTCGGGAAGAAGTGGATCACCACGGTGTTCGTGAGGATCTCCTGGTTCTCGGCCCGGATCGCCGAGAGCGATTTGGGGGCGAGCGTGCGGGCGTATTCGTCCTTGCTGTCCCCATACTTCGGCTCCCGGCCGAGCTTTTGGATCAGCGAGAAGTCCATCACCTGGTCGAACGGCACCGCCGGGTTGGTGATCGCCCCCACCTTGCGATAGAGACGGTAGGCCTGCTTCCAGATCCGCTCGAAGTTGGCCGGGTTGTTCCGGTTGACGAAGAACTGGTAGTTCTCGGCCCAGTTGGTGGAGTGGGCGTCGGCCAGCATGCCGAGGGTATCGGTGGCGGGGATGTTGTAGCCCTCGGACATCAGCTCGGCGACCTTCGCCTTCGCTCCCTCCGTCTTGAGCTCGTCCATGGCGTCGAAGATGCCCCGCACGATCGCCTCGATCTTGTCGGGGTGGTCCTGGGCGAAGTCGGCCCGGGCGAACCAGACGTCGGCGATCAGGCGGTTGGCCGTCGCGGTCGTGACCAGCATCCGGTTGCCCTTGGCCTTCTCCAGGTTGTAGATGTCGGGAGCCCAGGAGACGCAGCCGGCGAGTGACTTGTCGGCGTTGAAGGCCGCCGCCGCCTGGAAAGCGTCGTCTGTGTAG
>JBJTPO010000478.1:0-1450 GCA_046075145.1 Planctomycetota bacterium | reverse complement strand
ACGCCGCCGAGGATCTCCATGATCTCGCCGGTGATCTGCGACTGCCGCGCGCGGTTGTAGCGGCGGGACAGGTCCTTGATCAGTCCGCCGGCGTTCTCGCTGGCGGCCTTCATGGCCACCATCCGCGCGACCTGCTCGCTGACCGCCGCGTCGAGGAAGCACTTGAAGAGCCGGGCCATGAAGCTCGCCGGCAGCAGTTCCTCGAGGATGCTCTCGGCCGAGGGCTCGAAGTCGTATTCGTCGCTGGCGAGCTTGGCCGTGGCGGCCGCCGCCCGGGGCGGCGCGAGCGGCAGCAGCATCTCGGTCACCGCCTCCTGCTTGGCGATCCCATGGAACCGCGTGTAGGCCACGTCGAGCCGGTCGATCTCGCCGGTCGCGTAGGCCTCGAGATAGGCCCGGCCGATCGGGGCCACCGCCGCATACTCCGGCTTGTCCTCAAAGGTCTGGTAGGCGTCGGCCAGCTTCACGCCGCGAAACTTGAGCGCCGAAATGCCCCGCTTGCCGGAGACCGCGACCTGCGTCTCCACCTGCTCGCTCTTCCACTGCCCGAGCAGCGCTGCGGCCTGCCGCACCACGTTGCCGTTGTAGCCACCGCACAAGCCGCGATTGCCGGTCAACACGAGCACCGCCGTCCGCTTGGTCGGCCGGACCTCGAGCAGCGGATGGGCCACGTCCGCACCGACCGCGGCGATGTTTTCCAGGATCTTGGCCAGGTGCTTGGTGTAGTCGCGGGCCGCCAGTGAGCGGTCCATCGCCTTCTTGAACCGCGCCGTCGCGATCAGCTCCATCGTGCGGGTGATCTTGCGGATGTTCCGCACGCTCTTCCGCCGTCGATCGAGTGCCCGGGCCTTTGCCATCGCCGCTTCTTCCTTCTGTCCGTGTCTGCCGTGCCTTTGCCTGACGAGCCTGGCCTAGCGGCCCGCGGCCACCGGTTGCCGGCCCTCGGCCGCCCGACCAGCCGCCCGCTGCCGCTTGAACTCCGCGATCGCGGCCTCGAGTTGCCGCTCCCCCTCGCCGTCGAGTTCCTTGGTGTCCACGATCCGCTTCCGCAGCTCCGGCACCTGGTCGCGGACGAACGTCAGGAAGCCCTTCTCCCAGTCGGCCACGTCCTCCCGCTTGACCTCGTCGAGGTGGCCACGGGTGCCGGCGTAGATGCTCATCACCTGTTCGACGACGTCCATCGGGGCGAACTGCCCCTGCTTGAGCAGTTCGACCATCCGGTAGCCGCGATCGAGCCGCTGCTGCGTGGCGGCGTCCAAGTCGGTGCCGAGCTGGGCGAAGGCCTCGAGCTCGCGGAACGAGGCCAGGTCGAGCCGCAGGCCGCCGGCGACCTTCTTCATGGCCTTCGTCTGGGCGGCACCACCCACGCGGGACACCGAGATGCCGGCGTTCATGGCGGGCCGCTGGCCCGCGAAGAAGAGATCCGGCTGCAGGTAGATCTGGCCGTCGG
>JBJTPO010000477.1:0-1066 GCA_046075145.1 Planctomycetota bacterium | reverse complement strand
CGAGCCACTGCCCGGCGTCGTACTCCCGCTGGCGCAGGATCAGTTCGAACAGCTCCGCCGCCAGGCGGAAGTTGAGCGTGTTGTCACCGGCCGCGAGGAACTGGTGGTAGTGGATGCCCCGCTGCCCCCAAAACCGGGCCTGCTCCCGCAGGATGTCGAACTTCGGGCTCGGCGGCATCCACTGGCTCCGCCAGAGGATGCTGCCGGAGTGCGGGTTGTGCGGCGCGAGATAGGGCGAGTCGCCCGTGGCGGCAGAGGCGAGCCCCGGATAGTCGCGGTCGATCGCCGCCTGGTCGTAATACCAATGGACCGGCATCGCGATCGCGTCGGCGACCAGGCTTCCGAGAAAGGCAAGCGTGGCGGGGTCGACATCAGGCTCGATGCTCATGGGCACCTCGTCAGGAGGCGAGCGTGAGTTGTAAAAACGACCGCACTCGCGGGTCGTGCTGCCGGTCGAAGAACTCGCCGGCGGCCGCGAGCACCGGCACCCGGCCGTCGGCCACGAAGGCGATCTCGTCGGCCACCCGCCGGGCGAAGGCCATCTCGTGGGTGACGAGCACGAACTGTGCTCCCGCCGCTCGCACCTCGGCGATCATCTCGAGCACCTCGGCCCGCATCTCCGGATCGAGGGCGGAGGTGGGCTCGTCGAAAAACAGCCGCCGCGGTTCCACCACCAGCGCCCGAAGGATCGCGATCCGCTGCTTCTGGCCCCCGGAGAGTTCGGCCGGCCGCTTGTGGGCATGCTCGGCGAGCCGAAACCGTTCGAGCGGCTCCCGCACCCGCGCACGGGCGGCCGCCTCGCCGAGCCCGTGGACATGCACCAGTGGCAGGAGGAGGTTTTGCATCGCGGTCAGGTGCGGGAACAGATTGTAGGACTGGAAAACCGTGCCGACCGTGCGGCGATAACGCCGGAGGGATTCCTCGTCACGTGGCAGCGGCTGGCCTTCGAAGGCCACGCGGCCGCTGGTGGGCACGTCGAGCCCCGCCAGAATCCGCAGCAAGGTCGACTTGCCTCCGCCGGAGGGGCCGACGAGCACGAGGGTGCCGATCTCACCGGTGGCCAGCG